>CATLIP010000047.1 GCA_949957035.1 uncultured Lachnospiraceae bacterium | reverse complement strand
ACCAGGGGAAATGCCTCCGTTAATTTCATCACCTGTCACGACGGCTTTACACTCTACGACCTGTATTCATACAATGTGAAGCACAATGAGAAGAACGGCTGGAATAATACCGACGGGTCCAACGACAATCATAGTTGGAACTGCGGAGTTGAAGGGGACACAGACGACCCCGAAATTCTGGCTCTCCGAAAACGGATGATACGCAACGCCTTTGCAATCCTGATGTGCAGCCGCGGTATCCCCATGTTCCTGGCCGGAGACGAATTCTGCAATACACAATTTGGCAACAACAATTCCTACTGTCAGGATAACATTACCTCCTGGCTGGACTGGAGACTTCTGGAGAAGAATCGAGATATTTTCCAGTTCTTTAAGTACATGATTAATTTCCGTAAAACCCATCGGCTATTACGTACCAATGTCAGCAATGGGGTAAACGGTTTCCCTGATGTCAGCTTCCACGGGGTCAAACCCTGGTGTGAACATTTTGCCGGTTACGACAGATATATTGGCGTCATGTTCACAGGACAGGAAAAAAGCTCCGGCCCGCAGTTTATCTATATAGCCTCCAACGCCTACTGGGAGGAGGTTGAGGTGACTCTGCCAGAGCTGCCTATCTCTATGTGCTGGAACGTTGTTGTTGACACCTGGGAGGAATATCAGAAGCCTTATGCTCTCTACAGCGACAAAATTACCCTGGGGCCCAGAAGCTTGATGGTTGTGTTAGGCGAATAGATAAAAACAGACGGATTAGGAATAGTTCCCAATCCGTCTGTTTTACTTACATAATCCTTCATTCACCAAGCCCGCCCTCTATGGCGGCAACCATCTCACTTAGCGCCTTGTCTTCATCCTCGCCCTCACAGATCAGCTCTATCTCGTCACCCTTCTTGATACAGGCTCCAAGCACACTCAGCACGCTCTTTGCATTAGCAATCGTATTATCATACTCAAACGTTACTTTACACTTAAAATTACTGGCTGTATTGCAGAAGATTCCTGCCGGTCTCAGATGCAGTCCCGTGGGGTTCGTAATCGTAACTCTTTGTTTAACCATAGTCTCCTCCGTTTATTCTACTTGATCATCCTCCGTCTTTTGCTCTAAAATAATCTCTACTTCCTCACTGTCTACCAACGTACATCCGTCCGGAAGCTCCACTGCAACCGGGACAAGGTATGTTCCCGGGTTATTGTAATTCTTTAGATCAATGCTCACCTTCTTAGCAACCGTGAATACCTTAAGCGCCTCTGCAGGACCTTTCACTTGAATTTCCAAATCTACAGCTCCATAACTGATTTCCAAATCATCCGCAAGGTTTTTCACCGTTATGGAACTTGTTGAAACTTCATAATTCTTTACGCCCGGCTGCTCGATCAAGATTGTTATCACTACGCTGCCTGCATTCTCATCCACCAGCGTTACTCCCTCCGGAAGATAGGGTGATATGTCAACCATCCGCTCGGTTCGCTCTGATAAGTCAGAAATCGTAAGGTCTTCTTCCGGTATCTCAATCTCGTCCAGCTTATCCAAATCCTCTTCTTTCCCTGTCACCCGGACTTCTCTCGGTTCAACGTTGACCGCGCTCACTTTACATCCCGGCGCCGCCGTAATCATGGAGGTATCCGGCTTCACCGGAACACTCCTAATCTGATGCAGGGTTACGCGGACACTGACTCCATCCTTTCCAAGGTTATTGGCCAAAAGCGTCTGATCTATTACATTATTATTCGCATCATATAAAATCAGCCTTCCTTCTATATCGGAATTCTCTGACAATCCCGATACATTTGCTTCTGCGACAACCCTGCTGATACTGTCAATGACCGACTTCGGACCTCGCAGCGTCACCTTCTCCGGATTCGACTTGAGTTCTCCAAGCACATAGCCTTCCCGGACTGTTCCGATTGTAGACGGAGTAATCGGGAAGTTATTCTTTGCCTCGTCTTCAATCTTAACTTGAAGATTCCCCGGCGTCGTGAACACTCTCTCGTACTTATATCCGGGGATGGACACCTCTATCGGAATCTGTGTACCCAAACTCAGCTCTTTCATGTCTGCAACTGCCACAATATCCTCTGACCTGATCTTATTCAAAACAGAACGGTTGGCGCTCACCGTCACAACGACCTCCTGTGTATTATCCACAATCTGATACGTCCTGTTGGTGGTCGTCACAACCTCTTCGTTTATCACGCTCACCGGAATCCCGGTGTATGTCTTTTCTGTTACCGGATCATCGATATTAACCACAACAAGCCACATCAGGACTGCGCTAAAAAAGGCTAATATCTTAAGACCCAGATTAGCTGTCAGTCTTCTTCTCATTCTTCCGCCTTCCTTTCCACAGCGCTGCCAGCCTGTTGGCCTCCACTCTCCGATCTTGAATACTGCTCAGTTTTTCTCTCAATTCTTTCTCCGTAATGTTCCGGGAAAGCAATCCTCCCTGAGCCACAGATACCGCTCCTGTCTCCTCAGAAACCACGATAATCAGAGCATCGCTCACTTCGCTCATCCCCAAAGCAGCGCGATGTCTGGTTCCGAGAGATTTACTGATTCTCATATTGTCAGACAGGGGCAGATAGCATGTTGCCGAAACAATCCTGTCTCCGCGGACGATGATTGCCCCGTCATGCAGCGGTGTATTGTGTTCAAAAATATTAATCAAAACCTGGCTTGAAACCAGACAATCCATCTGAATCCCGGTACTCTCATACTCTGTAAGACGAATTGCCTGCTCCACAACGATTAGCGCGCCTGTCTTCACCTTTCCCATGGCATAGGCCGCGTCAATCATGCTCTCTCTGGTCTCTTCACTGAATCTGGCTTTCTCGCGTCCTGTCTCAAAAGGCACCATAGCAGGCAAGAACTGCTTCTCCCCTAACTTTTCCAGCGCCCTTCGAAGCTCCGGCTGAAATACCACAATCGCAATGGTCGCCATAACCGTAACCGAATTTTTTGCAATATAAAGTATGGTATGCATCTTGAAAATGGCGGCGACCAGAATGAACACAGCCAGCACAACAATGCCCTTTAACAACATCCATGCCTTCGTATTTTTAATCCACACCATGATATGATAGAGCAGAAATGTAAGAATGAGCACTTCTACTATATCCGTAATCCGCACCTCCGGAAAATACCAGTCGGTAAATGCATATTTTGCGAAAAATCTGGTAATCTGCTGTTCCATTCCCTCACCTCCTTTTTCGTTGATATCCGGGCCGCCGTCTCCTCTTACTGTCAGACGGTCACAAACTTACTTTCTCATATTCAAGTCTTTTCTAAGGCTCTGCGTAAGAAGCATCTTATCTACTTCTCTCATGTCATGTTTCTTGACCGACTGACCCTTCTTCGGCGTCGGTCTCTTTCCATTCTTTCCGACTCCTCCGGACGCCGTTCCCGACTTCTTCCTGACAGAATCCGTATCTATAATCTCCGTCTCCTGTCTCTCATTAATCCTCTTAACCGTCTTCTCAGGTCTTGCAACCGACAGCTTCGGGACCGCCTTCACATAATAGTAATACTCGTCATCCTCAAACTGCAGCTTCTCACTTCTCGAATAGTCCACGGAGAAATAGAACACCTCCAGAATCAGGCCAATTACGACAGATGCGACACTTCCTCCTATCAGCATACCATAAGAGGTATGCACCCCAAGAACAATATTCCCTGTCACTACCACAACCAAGTTCGCAATGATTCCCACTATAATCGCAATCTTCCACGCATGATCCGTGGAAGCCCTGCGGATTGTGAATACAATAAAAAAGCATAGAACGAACGCAATGAGCATCACCCACATCTCTTTGTTCTGAAACAGCTTGCTTAGATACTCCGTTCCCTGGGCGATCATATCCTTGATACCCGAACCTTCCATATTCGCAGCCGCTTTCTTCACGTATTCCATCATATAATACACCAGCGTGCCACAAATCACAGCTACCATGCTCCCCGGCGCCGAGGCAAGACCACAGGCAACCGGTATCACATAAGGTATATGCAGAAAAAACGCAAGGGGTGTCAGTAATACCACCAACGCCATCTTAGGCGCAAGCCGCAGGTAGAATATATACATCACCAAAAACAAAACTGCCGTCACTGCAAGAATGCCCAGTGATACGGAATACATATGCAGCAAAATCAACGCAGTTGCCGCTACAATCGTCACGCCAAGGGGAAGAAACGTACAAATCACCGCAAGCGCCACCGCAGCCGCCGGCGACGCAGCCAGCTTCATAAAGCCCACGTTCCGGTTAATGAGCATGAATGTCGAAACTGCTAATATAAACTGGATGGCTTTATCATATACTTTTGAATTTCTGGCATATAATTCTTCTATTCGTCCGCGTAGTACATATATACTGTCCATCTATCTGTTCTCCTTTTCATACATCCTGAGCAGTCGTGTAAGATTATGGTTATATTTTTTTACCCTCTGTCTGGCATCCTTATGCTTTTCATTGTAGATATGGGCCGTAATAATCAGATACACGATGATTAGGGAAATATACCCTAAAACAATCGCGCCTGCAAGCATTATAATCAGACCGTTGGATACATTATTCATGATATCCTCCATCTTCACAAGCAAAAACATCCCCACCACGCAAATATATCCGACCGTAACCCACAAAAAAGAGCAAATCATATGAAGACCTGTGTAATCCCTACGGTAATATTCGCTGATCTTAAAGTCTTCCTTTCCCTCTGTCTGTTCATAGAAAGCGAGACGAGTCATAAGCTCTACTTTTTTCTTATCTAACATAAATCACCTCAAAATGTTATATTATACAACCAAACATCATTTTTAGTATAACAAATATCAGAAACCTTGTCCAATACTTATGGTTAAAAAATAGACTTTTTCGACTCCTTTCTTCTTTAAGACCTCGGACGCCGCATCTATCGTATTCCCCGTTGTGTAAATATCATCAATCAGCAGTACTCTTGATACAGGCAAAAAACTATTTTTCAACGCAAATGCGTGTCTTAGATTCTCCCGTCTCTTGTGGCGGCTTAAAGTTTTCTGCGGGTCCGTATAGCGCCTTCGGATAAGGCTCTTCTCATCCACAGGTATCTGAAGCCTTCTTCCAAGCTCCCGGCTAATAACCGCCGCCTGATTATACCCTCTTTGCCTTCTGCGTTTTTTGTGAAGTGGAATTGGAATAATGAGAGCCGGGGCCCAACTGTTTATCATATGACCATAACAACGGATTAATTCCTTTGCGTAGCAGACCCCATATCTCCTTTGATTGTGATATTTGAATTGATAGATAGACGTGCTGACAGGCTCCTTATGCAGCCACATGCCAAATCCCCTGTTATATCTGTGCTCCATATGCATACAGTCATGGCAGTATTCCTGTTCCTCATTGCGGACCGGTTTCCCGCACCGCATACATCTCGGCTCCCGAATTCTCAGACTCTCAAGTTCTTTTCTGCATGCCCAACAGATTCCCTGGCTGCAGACTCTTTTGCAAAACGGACATACCTCCGGCCATAAGAGGGCCGCGGCTTTCTCCGTAATTGTCCGAAACAAAGCACCATTTTTCATTGCATTTCCCGGATTCGTTCTGCCAGGCTGGTGTTGCGTCTCTGTTCATTGGTATTGCGTATCATTTCCTGAAATACTTGGTCGCTTCCGACCAACGTAACACAACGCTTAGCCCTTGTCACAGCCGTATACAAAAGATTCCTGTTGTACAGCTGTCTTGGTCCTGACAGCAGCGGAATCACTACCGCAGGATATTCACTCCCCTGTGACTTATGTATCGTAATCGCATAGGCAAGCTCCAACTCATCCAACAAAGCATATGGATATTTCACCTTGCGCTGTTCATCGTATTCTACGGTTACCGTCTCTTCATACGTGTTAATCTGCCTGATGATCCCCATATCACCGTTGAAAATCCCCATGCCTTTGTCAACCGTCAATCCATACCTGGTGGAAATCTCCCATTCCAACTGATAATTATTCTTAATCTGCATCACCTTGTCCCCTTCCCGGAACAGGCGGTCCCCAATCTCCTTTTCTGTCTTTCCCTTCTCAGGCGGATTCAAGTACTCCTGAAGAATTGTATTCAGCCGCTCTACTCCCAGAAGTCCCTTCCGCATGGGAGTCAATACCTGAATATCATTCTGCAAAGCATCCACATACTTTGGAAGCTTTTTCTGTATCAACGTAATCACCACACTGATAATCACATTCGCATCCTGCCGCTTTAAAAAGAAGAAATCCTGGCTCTTATTGTCCAGTATCACTTCTTCTCCCCGATTAATCTTGTGGGCATTGACAACGATGTCGCTCTCTCCTGCCTGCCGGAAGATCTTCGTCAGCATTACCACAGAAAAACAATTCGAAGCAATGATATCCTTCAGCACGCTTCCCGGCCCCACGCTTGGAAGCTGATTGCAATCCCCCACCAAAATCAGCCTGGTCCCGGGAATAATTGCCCGAAGCAGGGCGGACATCAACGGAAGGTCCACCATGGACACCTCATCAATAATAATAACGTCCGTCTCTAATGGGTTCTCTTCATTCCTCTGAAATCCACTTACACTGTCCTCCTCCGGATTCCCGTTTACCTCCAAAAGCCTGTGTATCGTCTGCGCCTCATATCCGGTCGCTTCCGTCATCCGCTTGGCCGCCCGCCCGGTAGGAGCCGCCAACAGAAAATCCATTCCTTCACTGTCAAAAAAACGAAGCATGGCATTAATAGTGGTAGTCTTTCCAGTCCCAGGTCCCCCTGTCAGCACCATGACTCCACGCCTGACAGCCTCCATCACAGCAGTCCTCTGCTTCTCATCCAGACACAGCTTTCCTTCTTCCTCAATTACAAGAAGCTGCTCCCTAAGCTTTCCTTCCTCTGCCTTACAATCCACATCCAAATCATGCAGCATCTTTGCCACATTCATTTCCATATAGTAATAACGAGAAGGATAGATGCGCATACCCTCTGCTTCCTTCTTTATAACAACCTTCTTCTCAATCGCAAGGTCCATCAAATATTTTTCAACATCCGTAACTTCAATCTCAAGAAGCTCTCCGGCTCTTCTGACAAGAACATCCTGATTCAAAAACACATGTCCGTCATTCACACTTTGCAGCAGCGTATAAAAAATACCGCTGCGAACACGAAAATCTGAGTCTGCCTGAATCCCCACCTTAGCTGCAATCTCATCCGCAGTCTTAAACCCGACTCCGGATACATGGTCAGCTATCTGATAAGGATTCTCTTCTACAACCCGATACACACTCTGCCCATAATGCCGGTAAATCTTTGCAGCCAACGTCGTGGATATCCCATATTTTTGGAGAAATATCATTGCCTGACGCATATCGCGCTTATCTTCTACCTGCGCCGAAATCTCCCTGGCCTTCCTCTCGCTGATACCTTTAATCTCCGCCAGACGCTCCGGCTCCTCCTCAATAATCCGAAACGTGTCCTCCTTAAATCTTTTCACAATCTTTCCCGCCAATGAAGCTCCCACACCTTTGATGGAACCGGATCCCAGATACCTCTCAATAGATACCAAATCCTCCGGCTCACAGACCTCGGAAGTCTCCACCTTGAACTGAAGGCCATACAGCTTATGGGTCGTATACTCTCCCGTAAGCTGTAAAAGCCCGCCTTCTTCTACATAATGAAACTTTCCGACGCAGGTCACTTCTCCATCGTCGTTATTCAGATTCAATACCGTATATCCATTCTCTTCATTGCGGTACACAATATGTTCCACATATCCCTTTATACTGTCCATTAAAATTCTCTTCGTCCGCTCACCAATTCCACAAACTGCCCTGTACCGATTGCAACTACCTTCATCGGATCCTCTGCCGTCATGGTATTGATTCCCGTCTTCTCCTCTATCAGTTCTTCCAATCCTCTGAGCATCGAACCGCCTCCTGTCAGCATGATTCCGCGGTCCAGAATATCTGCAGATAACTCCGGGGGTGTTCGTTCCAGTACGTTAATTACCTCTTCCACAATCTGTCCTGTGGGCTCGCGAAGCGCTTCTTCTGTTTCTAAAGAAGTCACCGTAACCGTCTTCGGAAGCCCTGTCACCAGATTACGCCCCCTCACCTCTAACTCTTCGTCCTCTATCAGAGGATAAGTTGTCCCAATCTTAATCTTAATGTCCTCTGCGGTCCTCTCTCCAATTAAAAGGTTATGCTTCTTGCGCATATAGCGGACAATCGCCTCATCAAAATCATCGCCCGCAATCTTAATCGACGAGTTAACTACGGTTCCTCCCAGAGAAATCACTGCAATATCTGCCGTTCCTCCCCCAATGTCAACAATCATATTGCCGCAGGGCTTCGAGATATCAATCCCGGCTCCGATGGCCGCCGCCACAGGCTCTTCGATAAGATTCACCTCCCTGGCTCCCGCCGCATAGGTCGCTTCCTCCACTGCTTTACGTTCCACCTCAGTCACACCGCTGGGCACACAAATACTAATCCTTGGCTTCTTAAAAGTACGTTTCCCCAAAGCCTTCTGCACAAAGTATTTGATCATCTTCTCTGTCACAGTATAATCTGAAATGACTCCTTGACGGAGCGGACGAACCGCTACAATATTCCCCGGCGTCCTTCCCAACATTAAACGTGCTTCTTCACCGATGGCTTTTATCGCGTTCGTATCCCTGTCATAGGCAACCACAGACGGCTCCTTCAGTATGACGCCTTTTCCTTTAACATAGACCAGGACACTGGCAGTTCCCAAGTCAATTCCGATATCTACTGACATCCTTCTTCCCCTTTCCCTATGCTATCTATATGATTATCATTTGTTGACCTGACTCTTGCGCATCTCTATATAATCATCATTCGTTGATTTTATTCTTATGCACCCTACGGTGCTCGTTCCATTATAATCAACTTTACAGGAAATGGAAACCCCCTTTTTCCTTAAATCTTTGTGAAACCTGCGGAATTACTGTATTTCACCCATTGTTCGACAGATACTCCCTATTTCTTCAAAACTGCATCGATATATTTTCCTGTGTAGGAAATGGGATTCTGTGCCACTTCTTCCGGCGTCCCCTTTGCAATCACCGTACCGCCCTTGTCGCCGCCTTCCGGTCCGATGTCTATGATATAATCTGCCGTCTTAATAACATCTAGGTTATGCTCAATCACAATCACTGTATTCCCATCCGACGACAGACGGCGCAGGATCTCCGTCAGCTTGTGGACGTCTGCAAAATGCAGCCCTGTTGTCGGCTCATCCAGAATGTAAATGGTCTTGCCTGTACTCCGCTTGCTCAACTCCGTCGCAAGTTTAATCCGCTGCGCCTCTCCTCCTGACAAGGTCGTAGAAGGCTGTCCCAGCCGGATATAGGAAAGCCCCACATCATACAGTGTCTCCATCTTCCGCCGGATACTGGGAACATTTTCAAAAAAATGCAATGCCTCTTCCACAGTCATATCCAGAACGTCGTATATACTTTTCCCCTTATATTTTACCTCCAATGTCTCACGATTATACCTCTTACCGCCGCAGACTTCACATGGAACATAGACGTCCGGCAGGAAATGCATCTCTATCTTCAGGATTCCGTCGCCGCTGCACGCCTCACACCGGCCTCCTTTCACATTAAAACTGAATCTGCCCTTCTTATATCCTCTTGCCTTAGCATCCGCGGTAGACGCAAATAAATCACGGATTAAATCAAATACGCCTGTATAGGTGGCCGGATTAGAGCGCGGCGTCCGCCCGATAGGAGACTGGTCAATATTGATTACCTTGTCAAGTCTGTCCATTCCCTCAACATTATCATGCTTCCCCGGAATCGTCCGCGCACGATTCAACTCTTTCGCAAGCCTCTTGTAGAGAATCTCATTGACAAGGGAACTCTTTCCTGAACCGGATACTCCCGTCACACAGGTCATGACCCCAAGTGGAAATTCTACGTCAATATTCTTCAGATTATTCTCCCTGGCGCCAGTCACCTTAAGCCACCCCGAGGGCGCCGCCCGCACTTCCGGTACAGGGATACGTATCTTACCGCTCAAGTATGCCCCGGTAACAGAAGCCTTATTCCGCATAATCTCCTTTGCATTTCCCGAAGCTACCACTTCACCGCCGTGTTCTCCGGCGCCCGGCCCAATATCCACAATATAATCTGCCTCCAGCATTGTATCCTCATCATGCTCTACCACAATGACCGAATTTCCCAAATCCCGCAGATGCTTCAAGGTCCCAAGCAGTTTGTCATTGTCTCTCTGGTGAAGCCCGATACTCGGCTCATCCAGAATATAGGCAACCCCCACCAGCCCGGATCCAATCTGCGTCGCCAACCGGATTCGCTGCGCCTCTCCTCCTGACAGGCTTCCCGTTGCCCGCGCAAGAGTCAGATAATCAAGCCCTACGTCTATCAAAAACTGAATCCGGGCCCGAATCTCCTTCAAAATCTGACCGCCAATCAACATCTGCTGTTTATTCAATTCCAACTGTTCCAAAAATTCATGCAGACGTTCAATAGAAAGAGCCGTAAGTTCCGCAATATTCTTATCACCCACCGTAACCGCTAGAGCACCCGGCTTCAATCTCTGTCCTTTACACTCATGGCAGGGGGTAATTCTCATAAACTCCTCATATTCTGCCTTAGAGTATTCTGAAGACGTCTCTTTGTATCGCCGCTCCACATTACGAAGCAGCCCCTCAAATGCTACATCGTACACACCTTCTCCACGCTGGCCTCGATAATAAACTCTTACCTCCCTGCCATCCGTACCATGTATCAGTACATCATGAATCTTCTTCGGGTAGTCCTTAAAAGGCGTATCCAGAGAAAAATGATATTCTCTACACAATGCCTCCAAAATCGCATTAGAAAAACTCTTCTTATCGTTACAGGACTGCCACCCCATAACCGTAATAGCGCCCTCCATAATGCTCAAGCTCTTATCAGGAATAATTAAATCCTCATCAAATTCCATCTTATATCCCAATCCAAAACATTCCGGACAGGCCCCAAAGGGATTGTTAAAGGAAAAACTTCTCGGCTCTATCTCCTCAATGCTAATCCCACAGTCCGGACAAGAAAAGCTCTGGCTGAAATTTAAAGTCTCTCCATCGATGACATCCACAGTCAGCAGTCCCTCTGCCAGTCCAAGAACTGTCTCAATGGAGTCAGTCAGCCTCTTCTCGATTCCTTCTTTAATCACCAAACGGTCAACAATAATATCAATATTGTGCTTGATATTTTTATCTAAGGCTATGTCCTCCGACAGCTCATAGAGATTGCCGTCCACCCGCACACGTACATATCCGCTTTTCTTTGCCCGTTCAAATAGCTTTGCATGAGTTCCCTTTCTGCCACGAACGACTGGAGCCAAAAGCTGAATCTTCGTTCTCTCAGGCAGCTCCATGATCTGATCTACCATCTGGTCTACCGTCTGTTTCTTAATCTCCTTCCCACACTTCGGGCAATGAGGTATTCCTATCCGGGCATAAAGCAGACGAAAATAATCATAAATCTCCGTTACTGTACCCACGGTAGATCTTGGATTGCGGTTTGTTGATTTCTGATCAATCGAGATTGCCGGGGACAAGCCTTCAATGCTTTCAACATCCGGCTTTTCCATCTGCCCCAGAAACTGCCGCGCATAAGAAGACAGCGACTCCATATATCTTCTCTGACCTTCTGCGTAAATGGTATCGAAAGCCAGAGAGGACTTGCCCGAGCCGCTAAGCCCGGTAAGCACCACCAATTCATCCCGCGGTATATCAAGGTCGATATTTTTCAGATTATGCTCATTGGCGCCTCTGATTCTTATAAATTGTTTGCTATCCCTTTTCTTTGCCATGTTGTATCCTTTCTATAAATGTCAAGCTTTCTTAAAGTATAAATCCCATCTTTATTATGAACTCGTATTGATTGGGCATTGTTTAGAAATCGTTAAAAATCATTTAACATTTTCTTCAATTCTACTAACTTATCTCTCAGCTCTGCTGCCATCTCAAAGTTCAGCTCTGCCGCAGCCTTCTTCATCTGCCTGGTTATATCCTGAATCAGTTTTTCCAATTCTTTCCGGCTCATAGATTCCGGATCCTTTTCCATCCGAAGCTCTTCTGCAGCTACCTTTTTCGAAACGGCAATGAGATCACGCACGCTCTTCTTTATTGTCTGAGGTGTAATGCCATGCTCTTCGTTATATTGCAACTGAACCTTACGCCGTCTCTCGGTCTCTTCAATCGCAAGACGCATGGAATCCGTAATCGTATCGGCATACATGATCACATGTCCTTCTGCATTACGCGCCGCACGCCCGATGGTCTGAATCAAGGAAGTCTCCGAGCGCAGGAAGCCTTCCTTGTCCGCATCCAGAATGGCCACCAGCGTAATCTCCGGTATGTCTAACCCCTCACGCAACAGGTTGATCCCTACCAACACATCAAAAACATCCAGACGCATATCCCGGACAATCTCTGTCCGCTCCAGCGTATCAATATCTGAGTGTAAATAGCGGACACGTATTCCTACCTCACGCATATAATCCGTAAGGTCCTCTGCCATGCGCTTTGTCAGCGTTG
>CATLIP010000046.1 GCA_949957035.1 uncultured Lachnospiraceae bacterium | reverse complement strand
TATTCTTATTGTATCTGCTGTCTAATCTCATTATAATCATAAAACAAAGATAGAAAATATGCAAGACATTATATTTGAATGGAGGACGCGAAGATGAAGGAAAAATTAATTCAACAGTTTCAGAAATTGTACGGAAGCGATGGGGACATTCGTACTTATTTTGCACCGGGGCGTGTGAATCTAATCGGAGAGCACACAGACTATAACGGCGGTCATGTATTTCCATGTGCGTTGACATTGGGAACATACGGGATTGTCAGAAGCCGGGAAGACAGAAAGCTAAGGTTCTTTTCAGTGAATTTCGAAAAATTGGGCGTCATTGAGACAAGTCTTGACGAACTTGTCCCGGATCCAAAGGCGAACTGGACCAATTATCCTAAGGGTGTGATGTGGGCCTTTGAGAAGCGGGGCTATCAACTGACCCATGGTCTGGATATCTTAATTTACGGAAATATCCCGAATGGTTCAGGACTTTCCTCCTCTGCGTCATTGGAGGTTCTGACAGGCGTCATATTGAAGGATGTTTTTGGATTTTCCAACGTTTCCATGGTGGAAATCGCACTGATTGGGCAGGATTCAGAGAATAATTTTAATGGCTGCAACTGCGGTATCATGGACCAGTTTGCCAGCGCTATGGGCAAGAAAGACAATGCCATTTTCCTGGATACGAATACATTGCAGTACGAGTATGCGCCGGTTGTGTTAGAGAATGCGAAGATTGTAATCACCAACAGTAAGGTAAAGCACAGTCTGGTGGATTCGGCCTATAATGAGCGGAGAAATGAGTGCGAGACTGCATTAAAGGAACTGCAGGAGGTCACAGATATCAAGGCTTTAGGGGAATTGACGGAAGAGGAATTTGAGGCGCACAAGGACGCTGTCAAGGACGAGGTGAGAAAGAAGCGTGCAAAGCATGCCGTTTATGAGAACCAGAGGACTATTCGTGCTGTGGAGGCATTGCGGAATCAGGATATAGAATTGTTTGGAAAGTTAATGAACGACTCCCATACATCTCTGAGATATGACTATGAGGTTTCTTGTGAAGAGATTGACATTTTGGTAGATTTAGCTCAGGCAATGCCAGGGGTATTGGGCTCTCGGATTACCGGCGGCGGATTCGGCGGATGTACGGTCAGCATTGTGAAGAATGACGCAGTGGATACCTTTATCAGCCAGATTGGAAAGACCTATCAGGAGAAGGTTGGCCATGAGGCAGAGTTCTACGTAGTAGATATCGGCGACGGCGCTCAGGCGATATAATGAAAGAAGACGTGTGAATACATTTGAAGATATGGAGGATAAGAGAAGATGTTAAATGAGAATATCAAGAAACTGGTAGAGTATGGTATTCAGACAGGACTTGTTCCAAAGACAGAGCGTATCTATACAACAAACCTCCTGCTGGAGATGTTCCATGAAGACGATTACGAGGACACACAGGTTGACACAGCTTCCAATGAATTGGAAGTTGTGTTGAAGGAGCTGCTTGACGAAGCTGTAAAGAGGGGGATCATTGAGGACAGCATCGGTTACAGGGACTTATTTGACACGAAGCTGATGAACTGTCTGCTTCCAAGACCGGCGCAGGTTCAACAGATCTTTGCAGACAAATATGAGAAGTCCCCTAAGGAGGCGACGGACTTCTATTACAAATTCAGTCAGGACAGCGATTATATCCGCCGGTATCGTGTGAAGAAGGACATGAAGTGGAAGGTAGATTCTCCTTACGGAGAGATTGACATTACCATTAATCTGTCCAAGCCGGAGAAGGACCCCAAAGCAATCGCGGCGGCCAGGAATGCGAAGGCAAGCAGTTATCCCAAGTGTCTGCTCTGTATGGAGAATGAAGGTTATGCCGGACGTCTCAACCACCCGGCCCGGGAGAACCACAGGATTATTCCCATTACCATCAATGACAGTAAGTGGGGATTCCAGTATTCACCTTATGTATACTATAATGAGCATTGTATCGTATTCAATGGCCGGCATGTGCCTATGAAGATAGAGAGAGCGGCATTTATCAAGCTGTTTGATTTTATCAAGCTTTTCCCCCACTATTTCCTTGGCTCCAATGCTGACTTGCCAATCGTGGGAGGCTCCATCTTAAGCCATGACCATTTCCAGGGAGGTAATTATACCTTTGCCATGGCCAAGGCTCCGATTGAAAAGGCGGTGACGATTCCGGGCTACGAGGACGTGGAGGCGGGAATTGTAAAATGGCCTCTGTCTGTTCTTCGTATCAGAAGCAAGGACGAGAAGCGTCTGATTGACTTGGCGGATCATGTTTTGGCGGCGTGGAGAGGGTATACGGATGAGGAAGCGTTTATCTTCGCAGAGACAGACGGAGAGCCCCACAATACTATCACGCCTATTGCAAGAAAGACAGGCGATACGTACGAGCTTGATTTGACCCTGAGAAATAATATCACGACAGAAGAGCATCCCTTAGGCGTCTACCATCCCCACGCACAGTATCATAATATCAAGAAGGAAAACATTGGCTTGATTGAGGTCATGGGTCTTGCCGTACTGCCCTCCCGCCTGAAAGAAGAGATGGAGATTCTGGCGGATTATCTGGTGGAGGGAAAAGACCTCAAGAGCAATGAAAAGATAGAGAAACATGCCCAGTGGGTAGAGGAGTTCCTGCCGAAGTACGACAAGATTACAAAGGAGAATGTCATGGATGTGCTGAAGGAGGAGATTGGTATTACATTTACCCATGTGCTTGAGGACGCGGGTGTGTATAAATGTACAGAGGAAGGACGTAAGGCCTTCATGAAGTTTATAGATACACTTTAGGAAATATGATTGGAATATTAGAAAAGAGTATATAGGGTTGACAATCCAAGGTCGGCCCTATATACTGGATGTTGTAGTTAGAAATCATAGATTCATGGAAGGAGGACAATTATGAGTTATTCAGAGCATTATTCCAGCAGCTTGTCAACGATTATCACAGAGAGCGGGTTGTCCGAATTTCATTCTGTCAGTGTCTTTTAATGATTTTTCGATTATCCATAAGTTATTCAGACAATCCCTTATCTCTGTAGTCTTATTGCGGAGGCGTATTTTTTGTACTCTTTTTACAAAAAAGCACCATCCCAAATGCGACGCATGTATGAGAGAAAGGATTATATGAAAACAGTATATGGAGTCTATACTTCAGCAAAAATATTTACAGAACAGATAGAAGATTATGCATTAGCCCAGATTCGGCTGCTCTGCGACAATGTGGCGTTTGAGGGCTGCACAATCAGAGTGATGCCTGACGTCCACCCGGGAAAGGTAGGGACGATTGGGTTTACTTCAAGTGTGAGAGATAAGATAATGCCCAATGTTGTGGGTATTGATATCGGATGTTACAGCACATGTATAGGAAAAGAAACGTTGGATGAAGCTCCTTTTGCGTATCGCAGTCTCGGAGAGATTGAAGGCTTGCTTGGGGATACCGTGGAGCTTACAGGAAGGCTTCTTCCGGTCTATAATTATAAGGCCGGAAGAGAAAAGTGGTAAGATATGCATTTAATGGCGCCGGAATCTATAATATCCGGCGAACATCCCTCCGGCGCAGACGGCAGACGCGATACACAGGTGCAGCGCCATCTGGTTTGCAGAAAAACCAAATCCGGTACTCATTGGAAGGTAGAACGGCATGGAGGTCATAAAATGGCTGATGATTCTTGATATCACCGACCCTCAGGGTAACATCTGTCCGAGAATCTTGACCCAGACAAGAGGAAACAGATAGCCGGAAAGGGAAAGAATCAGCGCAAGGAAGGGAGTTCGGCACACTGCCGAGATTCCTGTCACTATGCCGGTCAGGAGCAGAGAGCCCAAGACACCAAGGCCGGTAATATACAGGAAAAAGCCAAGGACGCTTTCCGGGCAATAGCCAAAAGGCGTGGCAAAATTCAGGAGAACGGCGGATGCATTCAATCCCTGTGCGCCGTATACGACATAGTATAAGCCCCACAGATAGGCGCAGGCTCCTAAGGTCAGGGCGACGGCAAAGCAGGCGGAGGCAAGGATTTTCATCCAGATTCCGCTTGCTTTGCCGCGGCGCGTGGTACGGAGGATGTCTGCCGTCCTTAGCTGGTACTCCTCGGCAAAAACCGGGGACAGACCTAAGATTAATATGACGAACAGCGAAAGTATGACTAAGACATACATTTCTGCAAAATCATTCCATCCGTATACATAGTCGAACCGTACTTCATTTTCCAGAAGGTAAGCGCAGTTATGTTCCCAGTCTGCCCCTTCCCGAAAATGGATTTCATCTAAGGTATTCCCGTCTGTCTGCCGGAAGTTGGTAAATTCTTCTGTTACAAAACGGTTCAGGTAGTTTCCGATTGCATTTCCATTGGCATCATAATAGAAAAAACCGTAGTCCTTGTAGATTTGGGCGATGGTATCTTCGCTCAGAAGCCCCGAGCAGCGGCTTGCCAGTGCCTTATCCCTGCGGATAGCCTCCCGTCCATGGTAAACGGATCCGTCTATGGACGTTGTATAGTGATAACATTCATTGTACAGGCGTATGGTTGCGAAAGCAAGCAGCAGGAATACGCCAAACCAGATGATTTTGCGGGATTTAATCTTATAAAGTTCTTCTTTCCAGATTGTCAACATGTTCTGACACCTCCTCAAAATGATATGCCCAAAAGGGGCAGGCGGACTAACGTCCGATAAGGTATACCCATGGGCATCCCGTAATGCAGGCCCCCAAAGGGGCAGGCGGACTAACGTCCGATAAAGTATAAATATACGTCTTCCAGAGTGGGGGATGCCTGAATTGCTCCTTCGCAGGGGCATGTGTCCGACACAAGACGCAGGCGCACCATTTCCCCTTCGTTTTTTAGATTGCTGACTGCGAAAACATCATTGAGCCGGGCTGCGTCTTCCGGTTTGGCCAGATATTCCCACACCTTGCCTGTTATGCTTTCGGTGACTTCCGGGACGCGTCCCTGTTGGATGATTCGCCCCTGTTTCATGAGCAGGATTTGATCTGCGATAAATTCCACGTCGGAGACGATATGAGTGGACAGGATGATGATTCTCCCTTTGGAAAGGGAACTGATGATGTTGCGGAAACGGATTCGCTCCTTAGGGTCAAGTCCGGAAGTGGGTTCATCAAGAATCAGGATTTCCGGATCATTTAATAGCGCCTGTGCAATTCCAAGCCTCCTTATCATTCCGCCGGAAAATGTACGGATTTTGCTGTGCCGGTCGTCGGCAAGGCCGGTAAGACTTAGCATTTCCCGGACTTTTTCTTTGGCAAGGTCTTTGGGGACTGCCTTACATGCTGCCAGATATTCCAGATACCGTCCGGCTGTGAAGTCAGGATAGTAGCCGAAGTCCTGGGGCAGATAGCCGAGAAGACAGCGGTAGCCGCCGTCCAGCCTGCCGATTTCGATTCCGTTTAAGCGAATCTCTCCGACAGTTGGTTTCAGCACGCCGCAGATCATACGCAGCAGTGTGGTTTTGCCTGCGCCGTTAGCGCCGAGAAAGCCGTATACGCCTTCACGCAAGGTCAGGGATACGTCGTCTACGGCGATTTTATTCTTGAAATGTTTGGTGATACAGTCTAATGTCAGTTCGGGCATAGTTACCTCTCTTTCTGTAATGATGTTTTGTGGGCCCTTTAATTCAGGCAGATATTGTCGCCATTTTCAATGCTGCCAAGCAGACGGTAGATTTGAGCTATGCACATGAGCAATCCGGCGGCAGCCAATACCTGCCAGATAACAAAGTATCTCGGATGATACGCAGAATCCCATAGCAGGGGAAAGAGCGCAAGTGTACCGCACAGTAAGCTAAGGGCAAATGAGCGGATTCCGGAAGAAGTATTCCTGAGGTGTACCAGCATGTGCAGGTACAGGCTGTCTGACCATAGGAAGGGCGCCAGCATATAGATCAAAGCGGACAGGGTATCCCCGGGATTTCCGCCTCCTGTGAAGATTAAAAACAAGGACAGTATGACGAAATCGGCAATTCCCGCTTCCAGCATTCTAATACAGACCATCTGTTTTAAGTTCAGGTAAAGGGTCTGTTCCAGTTCTGCCATATGCCAGGAGAACAGGAGCGCTACATGGCCAAGGCAGATATTTCCTGCAAATACCAGAAATACAGAGCAGGCGGCGAGGCTTTCCGGGCCGTCTCTTTGCTGTTTGCGTAAGGCTATAGCCAGAAGCATGGCGGCGAGCAGGAGGAGCCCTTGGAGGAGCCAATGTTTCCATGTGTGGAAACGAAGCTGGTTCCATAGCTGCTCCCGGAATGTAGGATAATGCCGGATATGCTTCCGGGCGGCTTCCAACCGGATTGTAGTCAGGCTTTGAGATTTTTTCGTTTCATCCAGCGGGAATTTCCATTCTGCGGGAAAACCGTAAGGGTGTGTATTATCCTGCAAGGGATGTACTTGTTCCTGCGGGACATGGGAGGGTTTGTTTTTGAGTATTATCACTCCAATGAATTCTCCTTTCTGGGGTTATTTAAGTAAAATCGCTTACGCGAAGCAGTTCTTTCAGCCGGGATAATCCTTGTCGGATGCGGGACTTTACAGCGTCATAAGAGGCTTGGGTCATATGGGCGATTTCCCGGTTTTTATATCCATAAAAGTGATGGAGAAGTACGGCCTCCCGCTGGGATTCCGGGATTTTCCCGAGGGCGTCCAACAGAAGCAGCGTATTTTCCGAAGCCTGCGGATTGCAGGATATATTTGAGGATTCCAGAGTTTCTTTGCTGCATAAATCGGCTGTTTCTATGGATTCCAATGGCTCTGCTTTCCTGAGGAGTTGTGCGTCTGCCCGCAGGTATTCACGGCACAGGTTCATGGCAATAGTCAGGAGATAGCCCTTTAGGTTGCGGTACTGATAATGGTCTACATATTTTATGAAACGCAGGAAGGTATCCTGTGAAAGGTCGTAGGCATCTTCCCGGCTGCCGGTCTGGTAGCAGCAGAAATAGTAGATGTCGTCATAGTATTTTCCGGCAATCTCGTTCAGATATTCTGTTTGTCCGTTTTGAATCCGACGAATCAGCTCCTTGTCTTCCAAAACCAGTCTCCTTCCCCGTGTAATGGTGTAAAACGTCTTATAATTAATATAACTCTTTTTAGCTGAAAAAGGAGTCAGAAAAGAGGAAAGAAATTTTATATAAAAAACAAACATTTGTTCTATTCTCGGTTGACATGTGAATGATGTATGTGATATAATTTTTTAAAGAACATAGGGCGGCAGTAATATTATGTAAGGAGAGCATCAATAAAAAGTATAAGGTTTTATAAGCGCAGTGAGAGAAAGGGAAAATATGGTATTAAAGAATGTCCTACTAATCGTGAAAGATATAGAACGGTCGCGCCGGTTCTATCAGGAGCTCTTAGGGCTTACGGTAACGGCTGACTTTGGAAAAAAAGTAATGTTTGCCGGAGGGCTTGTATTGGAAGAAAGCTCGCCATGGGAAGATTCCTTACAGATTTCGGCAGTCTATGGCGGCAATGATATGGAACTGTATTTTGAGGTTCCGGATGTGAAAGCGCTTCGGGATAGGCTGACAGAATCGGATTTTGGGGTAGTGTTTTTGGAAGGACGGGAGGAAGACACAGGGGAAGTGATTCGGTTCTATGACTTGGACAGGCATATGATAGAGGTGAGAAGAAGCTAAAGCATATTGACATGGAATTTGACAGTTGTTAAAATATGTAATATATATGCGTAGCTATCAGTTTCGTGTGCCGACACGGAAGGTCGCAGTCATCAGAAAAATATTTGCAGAATATAAGAGGGGAGAACGGACAATGTATCATTGCCATTTACGATTTTATTTAACAGGTTGTCCATGCAGCGCCTTTGAGAGTATCAAGGAAGTACTTCCGTTTGAGCACTTTGCACATGAGTTTTTCGAGAGTGTGGAACTGGAAACAGAACAGGCTGCCGGGGCGGATATCATTCTTTTGAACCTTATGGGAAGGGAAGTTCAAAAGACATTACAGGCATTGCTTGAAGCTAAGAAGGCGGAAACGGAGCTGCTCGTGCTTGCAGACAAGGGACAGATACCGGAACTTGAGGCATATCTAGGAGAAGTACGGGACATATGGGTCATGCCCATGACGGACGCTGAGGCAAGGTTTCGTTTCCGGAAGTGGCAGCAGATATATAAGATGGAGAAGGATTATTGGCAGACCAGCCAGTTTTTCGAGGCTACAATCAACAATGTTCCGAACCTTGTCTGGTACAAAGATAAGAACGGAATACATGAGAAAGTGAATGACAGTTTTTGTAAGACGGTCAACAAGACAAAGGAACAGGTGGAAGGTCGAGGTCACGCATATATCTGGGATGTAGAGGCAGATGACCCGGCATGTATCGAATCCGAGCGGGAGGTCATGAACAGCAAAAAGACCTGCGTTTCCGAGGAAACCATTAAGACCGGGGATGGTATGAGGCTTCTGACTACATATAAGTCTCCTCTGTACGATTTGGACGGGAGTGTGATGGGGACGGTTGGCGTTGCAATCGACGTGACCCAGGAGCGCGCATACGAACAGGAAATCATGGAGAAGAACCGGACGTTGGAGACGGTGTTTACAACCATGGACTGCGGAATTTTGTGCCATACTGTGGATGGAACCAGTATCACCAGCATCAACCGGGCGGCGCTTAATATACTGGGGTATGAATCCCAGGAGGAGATGATGGAGGCAGGATTTCGCATGGTGGCGGATTCCGTTCTGGATGAGGATAAACCGAAACTTAGAGAGAGCATCACGTCGCTGCAAAAGGAAGGAGACAGCGCCAGCGTGGAATACCGCGTGAAGCACAAGGATGGCAAGCTTCTGCATGTGATGGGGAATATCAAGCTTTTGAAGAAGAATGGAAAAGCGTTCTATCAGCGTTTCCTTTTAGACTGTACGACACAGAAGTTAGAAGAGAAGAGGAAAGACCAGCATAATCAGGAGTTAGTCCAGGCTTTGAGTATTGACTATAACAGGGTGTGCTATTTCGACCTCAGTACAGGGAAGGGAATACCGCTTCAGGGTTCTAAGGATCAGACGGAGATGTTTGGTTCTGTTTTTCGTGGCAAGATTTCTCTGGAAAAGAGCATGGAGCAATATATAGAAGCCTTTGTTTATGAGGAAGACCGTGAGATGCTGCGGCAGGAATCTTCAAGGGAGAACCTGAAGAAAAAGCTGTCGGAAAAGGGAATGCATTTTGTGAACCACCGCGTCTCATGGAACGGCAATACAAAGTATTTCCAGATGAAGGTGGTGCGTACAGGAGATTGGAATGAGAGCCAGGGAATCGTCATGGGGTTTCGTAATGTGGACGGCGAGATTCGGGAGGCAATGGAGAGGAAGAACCTGCTGGAGGATGCGCTGATGCAGGCGAACCGGGCGAGTAAGGCAAAGAGCATTTTCCTTTCCAATATGTCCCATGATATCCGTACGCCCATGAACGCAATCGTCGGTTTTACGGCTCTGGCAATCACCCATATAGACAACAGAGAACGGGTAGAGGAATATCTGCAGAAGATTATGACGTCGGGAAATCATTTGCTGAGCCTGATTAATGACGTGCTGGACATGAGCCGTATTGAGAGTGGGAAGATTCGCCTGGATGAGAAGAAATGCAGCCTGCCGGAGATACTGCACAGTCTGCGAAATATCTTGCAGGCGGATATCCATGCAAAGCAGTTGGAGCTGTACATAGATACGGTGGATGTGTTTGACGAGGAGATTTTTTGTGATAAACTGCGCCTGAACCAGGTACTTTTGAACCTGATGGGCAACGCGGTGAAATATTCAAGCGCGGGCGGTATTATCAGTCTGCGGATTACGGAAAGACCGGGGGCGCCGAAAGGCAGCGCGAATTATGAGTTCAACATTAAGGATAACGGTATTGGTATGAGCCAGGAATTTGTGGAGCATATCTTTGAGCCGTTTGAGCGGGAGCGTAATTCTACAATTAGCGGTATTCAGGGAACCGGGCTTGGAATGGCGATTACGAAGAATATCGTGGATATGATGAACGGCTCTATATCTGTGAAGAGCGAGCTGAATGTGGGGACGGAGGTGACGGTTGCATTCACGTTCCGTCTGCCTTCCAGAGAAAAAGAGCCGCAGGATATCCCGGAATTAAAAGGGCTCAGGGCCTTGGTCGTGGATGATGATTTTGACAGCTGCGACAGCGTGTCCTACATGCTGGAACAGGTGGGGATGCGCGCCGAGTGGACGTTATCAGGAAAAGAAGCGGTTCTGCGTACCCATCAGGCGGTCATGCGCAATGACGTATACAGTGTGTACATTATTGACTGGATGCTGCCGGATATGAATGGCGTAGAGGTGGCGCGGCGGATACGCAAGGAGATGGGCGAGCATGTGTCGATTATCCTGATGACGGCCTACGACTGGGCGGAGATTGAGGAAGAGGCTAGGGCTGCGGGAGTCATGGCGTTCTGCGGTAAGCCGATGTTTTTGTCAGAGCTGAGGCGTTGTCTGTATTCCCTTGTCCATTCGAAGGAAGAACATGAAGAGGGGGAGACTCAGGAGCTGGACGGATGTCTTACCGGGCGTATTTTGCTGGCAGAGGATAATGAACTGAACCAGGAGATTGCGGAGGTAATCCTGGAGGAAGCGGGTTTTACGGTGGAGATTGCGGAAGACGGTCAGAAAGCATTGAATATGCTGGAAAATTCGGAAGTGGGGTATTATCAGTTGGTTCTGATGGATATCCAGATGCCAAACATGAACGGTTATGAGGCGGCGAGGGCTATCCGGAACCTTGAGAACCGGGAGCTGGCCAAGATACCGATTATTGCCATGACTGCCAATGCCTTCGAGGAGGATCGGCAGGAGGCGCTGAAAAGCGGGATGAACGGGCATATTGCGAAGCCGATTGATATAGAGGTGTTGTTTGGGGCGCTTAAGAAGATTCTGGCTTAGTGGATAGAAGAGAAAGCATATGAAAGAAGTATAGAATAACCATCAGTCCGGTAACGCCAGGCTGGTGGTTATTATTGATGCTGCCTAATCACTGATTTCGCTCAGATAGCGGTAAATCGTCGCAGTAGAGCAGGAAAATTTCTTGGCAACAAAGGAAATCGCCCCTTTGAGTTGGAACAATCCTTGTTCCTGAAGCCGCGCTATAATCTCCTTACGTTCATATTGGTTCAGCCGGTCAATTGGCGTCGTGAGCGACATGGTAGCATCGTCGAACATCTTCTGCATCAGTGAAGAGATATCCATTGAAAAACTCTCAGTAGTCGTATCTGAAGAAGAAAAGCTGTTCTTGGGAGGCTCCTGGCTGTCAAAATGCTCTACCGGGCCATGCTGTGTCAGGAAAAAATCAGGATGTATAGTATTAAGCAGTTTGTTGTTCAATTCCGCAAATCGGCTGTCATCAAAATTAATGCAAAGAAACCCAATCGGATTGCCTTCCTCGTTCTTGATGAACAGTGTAGAGGAGCGGAGGACACGTCCGTTTCCGGCAATGCCTCTGTAGTTACATAAAAAATCATTCGACTCATAAGCCCTGGACGAAAGCATTTGAAGTGAGGCATCGGTCAGGGGACCTCCAACCCGGCGTCCGCTGATGTGACCGTTGACGATTGCGACAATAGCTTGATGCTCCGGGTTCAGATCCTGCAGAACAATCTCATAATCCGGGCCGAGAGTCTTTCCAAGAAATTCAACAATAGTGACGTATTGCTGAAGGCTGTTAAATCCCATAGTATTACTCCGTTTCGATCTGTAGCTAAATTTGCATGTTTCTTAACAATTTTATTATCTCACGATGTCCGATAAAATTCAACATAAAATTCAGTCAATAATAGAAAAATACTTGACATATCCCACAATATTTAACAAAAATATTATTATTATAATAAAAATGCAAGACAAGGAGGAACTTTTCGAATAGTTCATAATAGAGAGAGGAATAGGATATTGAAAGGGACGGATAGATATGCTATGATGTGAAGTGGAACATAGACTGAGGTTTCACGTAAAAAGGATTGTTGTTATGACGAAAGAGCAGAGACAGGCGATTAGAGAGCTGGAAGAGAAATTAAAGGAGACGGATGCACCTGCGCCTGACGGCATGCTCTGGGATACGCTGGTGAAGTTCCAGCGTTATCCCTTCCATACGGCGAAGAATCTGGAGTTTTTCTATATCATCAAAGGGAATGAGATGTTTGTGACCAGAAAGGATAAGTCCATTACCAGAGCCAGCGTAATGGTGGCATTTCATAAAGCCCTGGAGTTAAACAGAGTGGTGACCGGGCCTAAAAAATTAGGGACCTTTGGGGCAAGCTACTTATATCCGGTCTTTCGGGAAATCGGCGTGATTGTAGAAAACTGTGTCGATAAGAATCTTTATCAACTATAATACCGGAAGGTATGATTGGGTATGATAAGGAATGCTACAACTTAAGAAGGAAAGGCAAGTAATGATATGAGCAGAGGTGCAGATTTTTTAAAATATGTAACCGTTCAGCTGAAAGACAGGTTACAGGAGATTGACAAGACAATCTGTGACGTGCAAAAGGATATCGCAGAGATGAACGAGTACTACTGGGAGAATTATACAGAGATGGACCAGTATGGTTACGA
>CATLIP010000045.1 GCA_949957035.1 uncultured Lachnospiraceae bacterium | reverse complement strand
TGCAATGGTCCTGGCACGCTGGTCATAATGGGCGTCATTCATATGCATACTGTTAATCTGTTCCTTCAGAAGCTCAATCTGGTTCTCCAACTGCTGTTTCAACAGATTGGTCTCATTGAGCTGGCTCTTGGCCTTCTCGATTGCCCCGTCAATCCCGTCAACCTGCTCCTCCACCGTCTCGTACTCCGTCTTCATGTCGTCGTACCTCTGGCTGGCCCCTGCAAGCTCTTCCTTTGCAAGGTTCAGTTTTCCGGCAATCTCATTTACCTGCTCTTCTAAACGCTCCGTCTCCAACAGGAACATATTGATATCGTAGGTTTTCAGCTCCTCCTTCTTCTTCAGATACGCTCTTGCCGTCTCCGCCTGGCGCTCAAGGGGGCCTACCTGCTTCTCAAGCTCCGCAAGGATATCGTTGACACGCAAAAGATTCTGGCGTTCCTCCTCTAACTTCTTCACAGACATATTCTTCCGCCGCTTAAACTTCACGATTCCCGCCGCCTCGTCGAACAGCTCCCGCCGTTCCTCCGGTTTTCCGCTCAAGATTCGGTCAATCTGCCCCTGACCGATAATGGAATACCCTTCTTTGCCGATACCTGTATCATAGAACAGCTCATTGACATCCTTTAATCGGCATCCACTCCCATTAATCAGGTACTCACTCTCCCCTGACCGGTACAGTTTCCGCGTCACCGTCACTTCCTCAAAATCAATGGAAAGCTGATGATCCGAATTGTCCAGCGTGATTGCCACCGACGCATAGCTTAAAGGCTTACGGTTCTCCGTCCCCGAGAAAATGACGTCCTGCATGGTGCCGCCCCTAAGCTGCTTGACCCTCTGCTCGCCTAAGACCCACCGGACCGCGTCCGCAACATTGCTCTTCCCGCTCCCGTTGGGTCCCACGATTCCCGTGATGCCGTTATGGAAATCGAATTTAATCTTATGTGCAAATGACTTGAAGCCCTGCACTTCAATACTCTTTAGATACATTCTCCACCTACTTTATATTCATACTGCGCAGCTTTAAGATGCTCTGGTAAGCCGCCACCTGTTCCGCCCCTTTCTTCGTGCGCCCGACGCCCACGCCGTACTCCTCATCCCCGATCTGCACAGACACATGGAACGACTTATCATGATCCGGTCCTTCCTCTCCTACCAGATGGTAGCTAATGGGCTCCTTGGTATTCGCCTGCACGATTTCCTGCAAGATAGTCTTGCTATCAAAAAAGAGCGTCTTATTCTCAAGATCGTTCAGAATAAAACGATGGATAAACTCTTTCGCATTAGCAAACCCACCATCCATATAAATCGCTCCAATCAGCGCCTCAAGCGCATCCGAAGTAATCGAATCCCGTTTCCTGCCGCCGGTGGCGTCCTCCCCCTTCCCAAGCAGCAGATACCTGCCTAGCTCCAGATCTTTCGCACAGAACGCAAGCGCCGGTTCGCACACCATGCTCGCCCTCGTCTTAGTCAGCTCCCCCTCCGGCATCTGCTCATGCTCAAAGAACAAAAATTCACTGCACACCAGCTCCAGCACGGCATCCCCCAAAAACTCCAGACGCTCGTTGCATTCATGTTTGGATAAATGCTTTTCATTTGCATAGGAGCTATGAATCATCGCCTGCCTGAGTAAATCAAAATTCTGAAACCTGTAACCTATCTTTCCTTCTAATACCTTCAATTCCTGACCCATTCTATCGCCTCACAAACCTGAAAAACGAAAAAGCCCTACCGGGCTTTTTCTTACCTAGTTATTTGTCGCATTCTTAATCTGCTCCACGGCATCCCCTACTGTGACAATCTTCTCTGCCTCTTCATTGTCAATCTCGATGTCGTAAGTCTCCTCTATTCCCATAATGATCTGGAAGATGTCAAGGGAATCTGCCCCCAAATCATCCACAAAAGTCGTGTCTTCCGTAATCTCATCTGCATTCACATTCAAAACATCTGCTATAATCTCTTTTAACTTTTCAAATTCCATACCATCTCTTCTCCTTTTCTGATATTCATTTCCTGATACATCAATGTTCTTCATTTATTCAGCGGATACTGCATCCGTTTGAATACACTCTTTAATCTTCTCGTTGATTCTCTGTCTCTTAAAGGTCACGCACTGAAGAAGCGTATTGCTGACCTCTTTCGCCTTTGCACTGCCATGGGTCTTCACCACCAGCCCGTTAAGCCCCAGAAGCGGCGCCCCTCCGTACTCGCTGGCGTCGAACGCCTTTAACGTCTGCTTCAATGCCGGCTTAATCAACAGCGCGCCAATCTTGCTCCTCAAAGTGGACATAAGCCCTTCCTTCACTTTGCTGATCAGGACTGCACCCACGCCTTCATATAATTTCAGGATAATATTACCTGAAAATGCCTCGCAGACCACCACGTCTACCTGACCGTGCGGGATCTCCCGTGCCTCCACGCTTCCGGTAAAATGAATGTCACGCAGTTCTTTTAAAAGAGGGAAGGTCTCCTTCACCAGCGCGTTGCCCTTCTCTTCCTCAGCGCCGATATTCACAATCCCTACCTTAGGACTCTTCACGCCAAGGACATGTTCCATATAAATGGAACCCATCTTTGCAAACTGGACAAGATGGGATGCCCTGGCATCCACGTTCGCCCCGCAGTCAAGCAACAGGGACACTCCTTTCTCGGTGGGAATCAGCGACGCAAGAGGCGGACGCTCCACGCCCTTAATCCGCCCTACCAATGTCTGTCCGCCTACCAGGATAGCCCCGGAGCTTCCGGCCGACACGAACGCATCTGCCTTTCCTGCTTTCACCATCTTCATGCCCACCACGATTGATGAATCCTTCTTCCTGCGGATTGCATTCACAGGAGGCTCTGCCGTCTCGATCACCTCCGAAGCATGGATGACTTCAATCTGCGACTTTTGAAACTGATACTTTGCAAGTTCTTTCTCAATAATCTCCTCTCGCCCGATCAGGAACACCTTCATAGCAGGCTCTTTCCCTACGGCATCCACCGCCCCTTTCACCATCTCAGCGGGAGCGTTGTCCCCGCCCATGGCATCTAATGCTATATTCGTAATTTCTGTCATCTGTACTCCTCCTGACATTCCTGCACATCGTCCATTAAATAACCGGCCATACCCAATGCTTACCATAGCCATTTATTTAATCTACGATGCACTAGACTAATTTTACTAGACATTATAGGAAAAAGCAATACCCCATTGTTGTCCAACATGAAAAAATCCCATTATCGCAGAATGTACGCCTCTATAGAAAAGAAAGGCTTCCGGTCACGCTGAATGTTCCGAAAGCCTTTCTTAACTTGCTAAAAATTTATTGCACTCCCTTAAGCCCATACGCCTCAATACCCGTAAGCGTCGCCCGTCCATTGCAGGCACACAGGCTTATCCCCGTCTGATCATTTCCTGCAAAGATATTATTTGAATGATTATTACTATAACCATCCGTAAATATTTCAAGAGAACTCTGATCGGAAAAGACATGTACATCCAATTCCTTCTTCCCTTTCAGATACATAACACTGTGAGAAATCCCTTCGCTCCATCCGTCACTGTCATTGCGGTTTACCGACATCTGTCCCCGCTTAAAATCAAAGGTACACACAGTCTTTCTGCTGTCATCACAACGCAGATACAGCAAAAGAGCTTCTGCATCCGTATGTTCCAAATCAATCCTGAACTTTAATTCAAACGAAACCCCATCACCGGCCTTCAGCTTTGTTTCTCCAGACTCCAGAACCAGTTTCTCCTGCTTTTGCATATCTATACGAAGCATCTCCAATTCCTTTATCGGAACAAAAGCTAACGTACCGTCCTCTCTCAAACGTACTTCTCTTACGATATTATATGAACCGCACCAGCCCTCCTTATAAGTCGGCCCCCAGTCCTTCCAGAAAGGCATCCAGTCCCAACTGTTTGCCCACGCCACAATCAGCCTGCGTCCGTCCGGTGCAAGGAAAGACTGCGGAGCATAATAATCATAGCCCCAATCTATCTCCCCGCTGATGTGGCAGCAAAACTTCCCGGTCACATAGTCAAAATCACCGACCATATACACAACTGTACGTTCTCCCGCGCCCATAGGGGAAACCATCAATACATACTTATCCCCTACCGGGTAAAAGTCCGGGCATTCCCACATGTACCCCCATTCTCCCCGGCTCTGGGCCAGAACACTGAAAAATGTCCAATGAAGCATATCCTTTGAGCGGTAGAGAAGAGCCTGCGCCCTGTCATTTTTGCTTGCGCCGCATACCATATAGTAAGTATCTTCATGCTTCCACACCTTCGGGTCTCTGAACTGATGGGCAGGAACACCTTCCGGCGGGGTCAGGACCGGGTTGCCCTCATATTTTTCAAAATGGATTCCGTCTTCACTGTAAGCAATACACTGGGTCTGCTCAAATCCTTTCCCATCTTTTGTCGTACCGGTGAACATCAAGAACAGCTTTCCATCATGTTCAATAGCGCTTCCGGAAAAGCATCCTCCCCGTATATGGTCGTCGTACTTCTCACTGGGCGCCAGCGCGACAGGGAGATACTCCCAGTGCAGCATATCATCGCTTACCGCGTGTCCCCAGTGCATATAATCCCAAAATCCATAGTAAGGATTATATTGAAAAAAGAAATGGTATTTTCCTTTATAAAAGATTAGGCCGTTCGGATCGTTAATCCATCCGGTCTCCCCCATAAAATGATACCGCTGGCGCATCGCTCCCTTTTTTACTGACTCTCTGTTCTCATCAATTGTCCGCTGGGCTCTTTCGATATTGCTCAGCATGATTTCCTTAGACATAAAACTCCTCCAAATTACTTTCTATCTATATTCATCACGGAGTTTTTTTGCAAATTCCGTATTAAGTTTTGATTCCCGTCTCGCCTTTTCTTCTTTGATCCGGAACTGCTCTTCTCTTGCAGGAGCATACTCTTCCCACCGTTTTTCCCATGATTCCCTTGCAGCTTTCATCTCGTCCGTAAGCTCAGGCATTCTTAAATTTCTCTGTGGAAGCTTGGGTACATTCGGAAGTCTCTCCTCTACCGGCAATATTGTAACCTCCGTTTTTGTCGGCAATGTCTGATACCAGTAAGCGGTAGAACTCCAGTCGTCCGACAGATGATTGGCATGCCCATGCTCAATCGTTACCCGAAGGCTCTTTTCAAATCGTACCGGATCTGTGATATGGAACCGATAAGACACCTGAAAACCATCCGTATCACCCTCATGCACAATGGTTCCAAAGAACGGATACGCATTTCTCTGCATTCCCCATGCATGATTAAAATAATCCTCCGTTCCAGTCCCGTTAAGGCTTGGGTACTCTTCTCCATCGATAAAGAACATATCGTTTCCTTCTCCCCACCAGCTTCCCTGATAGTGCTTTACCGTCAGGTTGCATCCAACATAATGTCCTGTACCTTCTACATCCAGAACCGTATAATTGCCTTCCCCCTTAAAGTTGGTTACATTATTTACTTCCGGGGAATTAGTCTGGACATCCGGACCCCAGCCGTCGCAAGGATTCTCCCGCCGCCAGCAGGAATGAAAATAAGCGGTATTCTCATCCAGCGGCTCCTTATACATCTCATAATCAATATTGAAATATAAGATAAAGGGCAGCTCATTCTCATTAACGATTTCAATCTTTGCTTTCTTATTAAAAGGCATTGGGAAATAACAGGATACGGAACAAGGCGCCCCATATCTCCCTGCCTCTTCCGGCTTTAAAGATACATTAAAGGGAAGCGAACTGAAATTACCCGGATAGCAGTTTCCAATACAGAAGAAATCTCCCAAAGGCGCAAGAACACTTGGAGTCTCCTGGTCATCCCATGTAATCTTAATCAATGCTTTCCTATAATAGAACGGCTCATAATCGTCCCATATCACGCCTAATGCAGGGTGAATCTCCATGACCGGAGCCGCCGATGCATTTAATACCGGATCCAAAATACTTGGAGCCTTTACCTTACGGCAAGATGAAGTCATCCAGATATGGGTGATACACCCAGGTCCCTCTACTTCCCCAAGAACAATGCTTTCTTTGGCCGGAATCTCCCAATAATCCTGATTCTTGCCGCGCTGATCCCAACTGGCAAGCCTTCCGTTCCTTGCTTTTTTGACTGTTGTTAAATCCTGAAATAATCCTGATACCTTACTCATAAATATTCTCCTTTATCTCATTTTCTCTATGAACTTTCTAACCTTTTACTGCTCCGGCCGTCATACCCTCTACAATATTTTTCTGGAAAATTCCATAAAATATCAATTCCGGTATTATAATCATAATGCTGGACGCCACAATCCCGCCGTAATCAACGGTGTAAGTCCCCTTAAAGAATGACGCGCCCATTGATAATGTATAGTCTGACACATCTCTTAGCATAACCGACGCAAATGGGAACTCATTCCAGATGTACAGAACATTGAATATAACCACAGTAGCAATTACAGGCTTTGTCATAGGCAGGATAACCCTAATCATAAGATCCCATACACTGCATCCGTCAATGACCGCCGCTTCATCTATTTCTGTAGGCAAAGATTTTAAATACCCCACAAGGAGCAATGTATTAAAAGAAATCGAAGTAGCAATATACGGAAAAATCAACGCCCATTTCCCTCTTAATCCAAAAAATACATTTATTTTATATACAGGGAACAGCAGGATAAAAGGGGAAATAGACAAACCCATAATCAAAAAGCCATATAACATCTTTCTCAGTTTTTCATTCTTAAATTCCATCCTCGCAAGTACAAAGGAACTCAAAAATGTAATAACCAGTTCTGCAATCATAGAGATTATACACACAAAAAATGTATTTCCATACAGCCTCGGAAAATCAAGCGTCTCCAATGCATGCCTGAAATTATCGAAATTAAATGTCTTCGGCAGGGACAGGGGCGATGACAGTATCTCCGAATTTGTTTTAAGGGAAAGAACCAGCATCCACAAAAACGGAAAGACCACTAATACCGTAATCAACACCATCAGGATATACTGTCCTGCTTTTTTTCTCTTATTTGGCATAAGCTTATCCCTCTCTTTCTTTTGTTACCGTACTGTAAACTGCCGTAATCAGCAATGACAGTAAAAAAGTAACTGTTGCCAGCGACATGCCGTATCCATAATCGCCGCTGGAAAACGTCATAGAATAACTGTAGGTCACTAACGTTTCCGACAGATGGTTCGGACCGCCGCCGGTAGTCTGCTGCACAATTTCAAATATTTTAAATACACCTGTTATGACCAGTACCGCTACTGTGGAAATAGTCGTGCGCATCATCGGAATGATGACATATCTGATTTCCTGTATGGAGCTGGCTCCATCGATCTTTACTGCCTCAAGAACGTCTCCCGGAATCATCTTCAGGCCCGCAATAAATATAGTAACGAGATATCCCAATTGCTGCCAGAAATATATAACCGCAATGCTGTAGGGTGATAATGTATCGCCGCCAATCCACTTCTGCTTCAGACCTTCTGCTCCGACAGCGTCAAGAATATTATTTATAATACCGATATTAGGGTCAAGAATATATACCCAGATAATACCCACAATAATCGGCGCTATGATTGCCGGAGAAAAGATAAGAGCCTTTGAAAAATCTACGCCCTTTAATCTCTTATTGAGCAAAAGAGCAATCAAAAACGATAAGGTCATCAAAAGCACAAATGCCATCACAAACATGACCATTGTATTCTTAAAAGAAATCCAAAACGTCTCATCTTGGAACAATCTCACATAATTTTTAAGCCCGATAAATTTTGCCTGACCGATTCCTGAATATTTTGTAAAACTGTATCTTACCGCTATGATAATCGGCAGTATAATAAAGATACTGTAAACAAGTAATGTGGGAATCATAAGGCCTATCTTATACCTCTTTTTGCTTAACCAATGCATAAATATTAACCCATCTTTCTTATTCCTTTTCCCATCTGTTTCTTATAGAATCCCGACGCCGCTGAATACTTCCCGGCGCCGGAACGCTTCTATTCTATTTACTGTTGGCAAGAGCTGCATCCAATTTATCAAGAGCTTCTCCCGGCTGGTATGTTCCCTGAAGTACTCCGAAGATACCGTCATATAAAGCTTCCTGAATTGCAGAGGACACGGTAAGATCCGGAGCCGCCTGGGGACTTTCCCATCCGTTGGCAAGCGCATCAATCATAGCGTTCATAGCGTACTGACTGTCAGACGCTGCCGCCCCTTCATAATTTGTTGCCGGGAATATAGAACCTTCATAGGAAAGTTTAGCTGCCTCTTCTCCGTAATAGAATTTCAGAAATTCATACACACCTTCCTTTAATTTTTCATCATCTGCAGCCTTTGCGCTGACACCAATCGGCGCTGACGGGACTTTCATTACGATTTCCTGGTTACTCTGGGTGTCCGTAAATTTCGGCCCCCACCAAAAGCCAATCTTATCTCCGATATTCTCATCAAATTCAGCACAATCCCACTGCCCTGTTCCAAACATGGCTGCTTTTCCTTCATCAAATAACTGCTTGGCGTCAAAATATTCTATTGTGGCCATATTCTCCGGAAACGCTTCTGCATCTTTAAGACCCTGAAACTTCTCAAAACATGCCGTCAGCTCTTCATTGTTAAACTTGTCTTTTCCATCCAGAATATTTCCGATATTGTCTTCCCATCCATATCTGGCAAGGAACTCGTTGAACTCCCACATTGCGTACGCGCTGTTTTTGCTGCCTATTGCAAGTGGAATCACCCCGCTTTCCTTCAATTTTTTTACTATCTCAATAAATTCTTCATATGTGGTCTCATCCGTCGGATAATCTACCGCCGCACTGTCAAAAATCTCCTTATTGTAGAAGATACCTTGCACATTACACTGATAGGGAAGACCAAACTGTCCGTTGTCATCCTTGAAAGCCGCTTCCATGCCGCCAAGCGCCGCCTTAATCTCTGAATTTTCATCAAGAAATTCCGTCAGGTCAAGCAGGACTCCTGCCTCGCTGTATTCCGGGGCCTCCGAACCTTCAATCCAGAAAATCTGAGGCAATGTTCCGTCTTCTGCCTTCAGCTTCATATTCTTTGAATGAGTTTCTGTATCCGCAGCTTCAAACTCTACTTTATACTTTCCCTCATTCTCTTTATTGAAAGCCTCTACAATATTGTTTGTAACCGTCTCTTGCTCTGCCGGGTTCGCTACATGAATACCGAACTTAATAACTGTAGCGCCGCTTTCATCTGTCTTCGTCTCCTCAGAACCGCCCCCGGAGCATCCTGTCATCAATCCCAGTGTCATCGCCCCAATCGTTACTGCGGATAATAATTGTTTTAAATTTCTGCTCTTCATAATGTTCCTCCTTCTTAATTACCTCAATATGGAACCCGTTCCACATTAAGGAAAAAAATAAATTGTTTCTGGTTTACACTTGATGTCACATTATATGGAACCCGTTCCATCAAGTGTAAAAAATAAAAACCTCAAAAGCACTTTTTCAATTTTCTTAATTCTATTATATTACGCTTTCACAACTTGTCAACTAATTTCTTTATTTTCTTTTTAAATTTGTACATAATTACAGAATTTTCAATACTTATTTTGTTGATTATCACCATTACACAATTGTTGTCCTTCCTTTCCTTAATGCTGCTTCCAATATAACATTCTTATTTTTATATACCCTGCCGTTTACCAGACGGTGTATCAGGCGAACAGACTCCTTTGCCAGACCTTCGATTGGCTGTACAATAGCCGTCATCTTTGGCTCTACCATATCTGTTATAAATGTTCCGTCATAAGCGACAAATTTAACATCTCCAGGCACTTTTCGATGTCTCCGTATCGTTTCATTCATGCACTCAATTGCCAGACGGTCGACAGCAAAAACACCGTCAAATTCTATTCCTTTGGAAAATACATCTTCCACGACCTTCCTGTAATAGACCGAATCAAGCCGGTTCCATTGCAGTTCATAACAAATCGTCTGTATGTGATGCTCTCTCATGACCCGCTCAAACTCATAATGCCTTTCATGATATGGAGAGGCAACCTCCGTTGCTCCCCGAAAATGCAGAATCTTCTTACAGCCGTTGGCAATCAGTGTCTCCGCCGCCAAACGCCCGCCTTCTCTGTGATTCACTGCAACTACCGGGATATCTTCTCCCAGATAACGGTCAAGAGCCACAATGGGCTTATGAATCTTCTTATACTCCTCCACATCCAACGAATGTACGCCTGTAATAACACCATCCACAATATGGCGCCTGAGCATATCAAGATATTCTGACTCGGCATTGCTCTCCTTCTCAGTATTACAGAGCATCATCTTAAAACCATAGTGATAAAGCTCTGCCTCGGCATAATCTACAAACTCAGAAAAAAATGGATTCGATACATTCGGGACGAGAACTGCTATAATTCCAGTTTTTTTATGATATAGATTTCTTGCGAGTTCATTGGGAATATAATCCAGCTTTTTCATAGCCGCCTCTATCTTTGCCCTTGTTTCTTCTGATACATAGCCGCTGTCATTCAAATATCTTGATACCGTTCCGACTCCTACACCTGCTTCTTTTGCAACATCTTTTATCCCGGCCATCGTATACCACCTCTTACAATTTATAACATTCTAACAACTATATCAATATTTTTCTTATTTCGGCACCTTACTTAAAAATTATATCAAATACTTTGACAGCCGTCTAGCGCAAGATCCAATTCCATAATATTATCTGTTAGCATGATAAGGTACTTTATTTCCCATACGACAAAAACGCCGCACAGTCAGATACCTCTTCCTGTGCAGCGTCCTAACACTACTCAATATAAACAGCTGTAACTAAATCAGGTAATTCATCATCATGCCCACTGCATAATAATTACTCATATTGTAAGCCCCGCCCTTGGAGAACATACCCATTACACTGTACGGATTCGTTGCCGCACTCATGGATGATGAACCTGTGGACGTACCTGAAAATGAACTAGAACCGCTTCCATTCACCAGAGAACTGGAGCTGACATTCATAGCGCTGCTTGCCTTGTTGAACAAACGGTCTGCAATTCCACCCATACCGGAGATTAACTCTTTGGACAGGGACGGATTCTTCTGCATATTCTTCTCGAAGGTACTCTCGCTGAAGCTTAACGTAGCATCCTTGTTCACCGTAATTCCAAGCTGTTTCAAAGACTGCTCTGAGCCAATACCGGAAATCATGTTGCGAAGCTGTCTGCTTACACCACTTCCTCTGTCATAATTATCATTGAGGAACTTCAATGATGAATTATAAGCATCCACCAAATCGCCAAGGGCTGAAGCCACATTACCGGAATCTACGCCTGCCTTAAGAGTAGCCTCGCCGGCTTTCTTAAGCTCAACACTGACTCCATAATATCCAATAGAAACCTTATTGGTCTCTGTCTCATAGTCTGTAATCCTTCCGTCTGCAGTTACAGAATACTTCGCATTGGCTGCCTCTGTCTTCACATTCTCGGCGCCTGCTGCCGCACCAAGCTCTCCGGAAACCTGGAAGGTCTTGCCTTCGCCTGTTTCCTTGCCTTCTAACTGAAGGGAAGCAACTCCATCCTTCTCCACAACGCTGGCTTTTACACCAACCTTGCTCTTGTTAATCTGGTCCGCCGCCTCTCGCAGCATCTGAACATTGGTCCTGGAGCCTCCGTTCGCTTTGGTGGTGCCCACCTTAACATTCACAGAATTCTTACCGTCATCCACGGTGAAATTCATCGCTGACTTCGCGTAATCTGCTGCCTTCACACCTTCACTGACATTCATCTGTGCCTGTGCAATCTGAGTAACGTCCAGCTTATACTCTTTGTCATTCTTAACCAGTAATTTCCCGCTTGCTGTTGCAATGCTGTTGTCAGAGCTTGTAATCGCAAGATCACTCATAGCCCCATTCCTGTTGGAGCTTCTCAGCTCATTCGCCGCATTCATCAGGTCAGACATCTTACTGCTGTAATCCTTAACAAAACTGATATCCTGCTTCATCGCAGCCTTGCGTGATGTAAAAGATGATGTAGATGCTGACGATGAATAAGATTGATTCATCTTCGGATTGTTGGAAAGAGCCTGAGTCAAACGAAGACTATTAATGGATGACTGATAGCCGTATAAGCTATTCAACCCATAAGAACTGAGTCCATTGATTGCCATTTTTCTTCCTCCTTTCTTAACATTATATATTAATTCCACGCTCATTAATGAGCGTTGGAATACCAGTTGTATAAGAATGGCTCTTCCATCCTTCAATATTATATCGACAAACCGGATATAAATGTTAATAGTAGAATCCCTATCTTTCTCTGTCCATTAGGACTTGTGCAATCTTACGGAACATATTTGCCGCATCCAGCGGTTTCGCAATATGACCGTCCATTCCTGCATCAAATGCCTTCTCACAGTCCTCCTTAAAGGCATTTGCCGTCATAGCAAGAATCGGGACCGACGCTTTCTTCACATCCCCGAAGGAACGGATGGCATGAGCCGCCTGGTATCCGTCCATGACAGGCATCTGGATATCCATAAGAACCACGTCATAGTATCCCTCTTTCGCTTTCAGCAGCATATTCACACACTCCACGCCATCTCTTGCCCGTTCCACCATGCATCCCTTACTTGACAGCAGCTTCGTAGCAATGACAGCGTTGACGTCTATATCCTCCGCCAGCAGGATTCTCCTT
>CATLIP010000044.1 GCA_949957035.1 uncultured Lachnospiraceae bacterium | reverse complement strand
TCTTCAAGAGCCTCCGTCGTTTCCTCCTCTGCCATTACTTCCGTACCTAATCCCTGATATTCATACGCTCCGACCGTTCCTGCCGCCATAACGGCCGCCATAGCTCCCGCCATTACCCGTTTCCTGTTTCTATTCATAACATCATACCTCCTGCACAATTTTTCATTGCCCGCCTCCAGCAAATCTGCTGCAATATACGGGCATTTGCCAAACCTTCATACTTACCTGCTTTTTCGCATCATTGCCTTACATCCCGCTGTCCGAGCACTCTTTCATAGAGTCCTTACGCTTACGGTCACTCTTTGCCGTCTTGGGTAAAAATCCCCGGCTGGTCTTCACAATCACCTTGTCAAATACCATGAACATAGACGGAAGAATCAATACTACTACAACCATACTGATAATCGCCCCTCGCGCCATCAAGATACAAAGGGAACTAATCATGTCAATATTTGAGAACAAACCTACGCCAACCGTTGCCGCAAAGAAGCTGAATGCGCTTACCATAATAGACTGTGCCGAAGCGCGATGGGCAATCGTGACCGCATCGAATTTACTTCTTCCCTGGCTTCTCTCCCGCTTATACCGCGTGGTCATAAGAATGGCATAATCCACAGTCGAGCCAAGCTGTATGGTGCCGATTACGATAGAAGCCACAAAGGGCAACGTCGTCCCCGTATAGAAGGGGATACCCATATTGACAAAGATTGCAAATTCAATCACGCCTACCAGTATAATCGGCAGGGAAATGGACTGGAACAGAATCAATATAATAATGAAAATAATTCCAATGGATACCACGCTTACCGTCTTGAAATCTTTATCCGTAATGGTAATCAAATCTGCCGTCAGCGGCCCTTCTCCCACCAGCATTGCCTTCTCGTCAAACTGGTCCATAATCCCATTAATCTCTTCTATCTGTTTATTAACCTCATCAGACGCTACTTTATATAAAGAATTGACCATCACCATCTGATATTTATCCGTCTTTAACATACTCGTGACCGACTCCGGAAGCATATCGGAAGGAACTCCCGGACCTACCAGTTTATCTAAGCCCAGCGCCCACTTTACGCCGTCTACCTTCTCGATTTGTTTCAGCATCTTCCCCACATCCGAGGATGGTACGGAGCTGTCAAGCAGCAGGATGTGGGTGGTATTCATCTCATAATCTTCCTTGAGCTTCTCATTTGCAATGATACTTGGAAGCTCCTTAGGAAGCGTCTCATCCAGATTATAGTAAACTCCTGTGTGGTTATTTCCATAGACCGCAGGGAACAAAAGTATCAGGAAGGCAGCCACATACCAGAGATAACGCTTCGTGACCTTCTCCGACAGCCTGCCGATATCCGGCAAAAGCGGCTTATGTTTCGTCTTCTCGATGATTTTGTCACAGCACAGAATCATGGATGGCAGAACCGTAACACAGGCAATCACACCGAAGACGACGCCCTTCGCCATGACGACCCCGATATCCAGCCCCAAGGTGAAGCTCATGAAACACAGTGCGATAAATCCTGCAACCGTCGTAATGGAACTTCCCACCACGGAAGAAAAGGTATGGGAAATCGCATGGGCCATCGCCCGCTTCTTATCCCCATGAAACCGTTCCTGCTGCTCTTCATAGCTGTGCATCAGGAAAATGGAGTAATCCAGCGTAACGCCCAACTGCAATACTGCCGCCAACGCCTTCGTAATATATGAAATCTCCCCAAGGAAATAATTACTTCCCAGATTGTAGAGAATCGCCATTCCAATACTCAGCAGGAACAGTACCGGCACAAAGAAGGATTCCATCGTGATTCCCAACACCAGGACTGCCAGTGCAACTGCAATTAATACGTAGAGGGGCGTCTCTTTCTCGGCAAGATTCTTTGTATCGGTCACAATGGCGGACATTCCGCTTAAAAAGCACTGCTTTCCCGCAATTTTCCGAATCTCTTCAATGGCTCCCATGGTTCCGTCGGAGGAAGTCCCTTCGTCGAAGAAGATTGCCATCATAGTTCCCGTATCAGAATTAAACACCTTGTAGAGTTCATCCGGCAGCATACTCTCCGGAACCGAGATATCCATCACGGAGTCGTACCACAGCACGTTCCCTACATGGTCGATTTCCTCAATTTCTTTCTTCAATTTTACAATATCCTTATCTTCCATGCCGTCTACGATAAACATGGAAAATGCGCCCGTCCCGAAATCTTCTACCATGATATCCTGACCCTTCATGGTCTCGATATCCTCCGGCAGATACGTCAGGACATCATAATTCACTCTGGTATTCACATATCCCAGTACGGAAGGAATCAGCAGCAATATACTGAAAACCAAAATCGCCACCCTGTACTTCACCACTTTTTTCCCAAACTGAACCATACTCTCACTGCTCCTTTTTCATATTCTGATTTGCCGCCAACCAAAGGCTGATGACAAGGCACGCGTCAGCGTGTTTCACTTTATGACCGTTGGTCATTTCTTACAATATGCACTATACTACAGAAATGACCAATAGTCAATACCATTTTTATAAAAAATTGACTTTTAGTCATTTTATTCAAAAGTACTTGAAAATCCGCTTATTTTCTGGTTATAATAAGGAAGTACGCTGATGCGTACGCAGGTCATCAACCTTCGGTTGGTGACATGTTATAATAAGGAAGTACGCTGATGCGTACGCAGGTCATCAACCTTCGGTTGGTGACATGTTATAATAAGGATACAAACACACTTTGGGGATAGCAAGGAAAGGACAGTCGATTAGAATGGGGAAAATTGACGAGAATAAGAAAAAGAAAAAGGAAACACTGTTCAATAGTGCCTATGACCTTTTCATTACAAAGGGAATCAACTCCACCGCCATATCCGATATCGTAGAGAAGGCGGGGGTTGCAAAAGGTACGTTCTATCTGTATTTTAAGGACAAATATGACATACGGAACAAGCTCATCGCCCACAAGACCCATGAACTGTTCCATGGGGCGAAGTTTGCCCTTGACCATGCTCCAAATCCTGTCATAGGGCTGGACGAGCAGTTGATTTTTATTATCAATCATATTATAGATACGCTGGTCCTTAACATCCCTCTCATGAACTTCATTTCCAAGAATCTGGTCATGGGGGCGCTTAGGTCTGTCCTTCTGACCGGCGAGCGTTCGGATACGGATTTTTATGAGATATTCCTGGATATGGTACGCCAGGATTCTTATGAATATCAGGATATCGAGGTGATGCTTTTTACCATCGTGGAGCTTGCCGGGTCTGCCGGGTATAACTCCATCCTGTACAAAGAGCCTCTGCCGATTGAACAGTACAAGCCATTTCTTTACCGCTCTGTCCGGCTGATTATTGACAGCCACCGTGTGAAAGATCAGGCAGGAAAATAATATACACAGCAAGCTATGGGCAGAAACGAATGGAGGGATTACATGCAGCAATTATCGCCCACACTAAAAGAAATCAGCCTTCACGGCACAAAATCTTTTCCCTGTGCTTTCTACCAGACCCGCTCCGTCGGCAAAGGAACCCTTGTTAAGCACCACTGGCACGACGAAGTGGAGATCTTATATTTTTTCGGCGGAGAATTTCGTCTTGAAATCAACATGGAGCAATTTTTTGTCCACTCGGAGGCGCTGTACTTCATCAATCCCGGTGAACTACACAGTATCTACAAGGAACAGGCAGGAAGCCCCGGCGAAGATGCCGTCGTCTTTTCACTGGATATTTTAAGTTTCGACTCCTACGATGCTGCACAGATGCAGTTGATACAGCCTATCCGAAACGGAAACATACGGTTCCCACGCTGCCTTCTGCCCACCCACCCAGGATTTCTGTCTGTCCGGGATGCGTTTCTTGACACCATGCAATCCTTCGGGCATAGGCCGGATGAATCAGACGTTCCCGGAAACGGAGCCGTTACAGATGATCTGACGAACCAGTTATTCATCAAATCATCCCTGCTCCATATTCTCGCCGTTCTCTCAAGCTACAGGCTCTTTACGCCTACGGAGAAGAATCTGGACAAGCGTGTGGAAGGGATTAAGACCGTCCTTACTTATATCAGGGAAAACTACAAAGAGAAGATTTATATTCAAGACCTTGCAGAACAGGTGCATATGAACGAGCAGTATTTCTGCCGTTTTTTTAAGAAATCTATTGGGCGTTCCCCCATGGAATATCTCAATGAATACCGTATCAAACAGGCAATGCGGCTGCTCAAGGAGACAGACCTGCCTGTGATGGAGGTCTGCCTGGAATGTGGATATAATAATCTGGGAAATTTTCTCCGTGCGTTCAAGAAATATACGGAGATGACTCCGCTGAAATATAGGAATGATTCCCATGAAAATGGGAGGCGGCTCTGACGGAAAGAAGCATTATCTGCCTGCGTTTATTTTTGCCAGAAGCGCCTCCTTCAAAACCTGAGAAAAATTCACACCCAACGCCATTGCCTCTTCATTCAGCCATTCAGGAATCGTCAGCGTCTTTTTGATAGCTTTATGATTGTGCATCTTTGCATATTCTATCGTATCACAGGCAATATCATTCACGAAATCCCGTTTAGATTCAAGTTCAATCGCATTTCGCTGGGATGGCGCCGGAATCTCTTTTCTTTTCCGTTCATAATCATACAGTACATATGCCAGAACATCCTCTGCCATCCTGATTGCATCGTTTAAGTCATCTCCGCAGGTATAGCATCCCTCCAAATCCGGGAACCATACTGAAAATCCTTTTTCCTCCTGTGTAAAAACCGCAGGATATACATATTTAGCCATATTTTACCTCCTTATTTCAACCCCGCATCTTTTAATATTCGATTCGCTGTGCCACTTGGGATTTCTTTACTTAAATGCCTTGGAATCCTGATATCCTTCCCCGTTTTGCCACTATGCCATTTATCATGTTCTTTACCATGTTCCACGAAAAAACATCCATTCTTCTTTAAAATCTTTATAAGTTCTGATGTTTTCATTATTTCCTCCTTTTATAATATTATAATACGTACTAATACGTGTGTCAATTATTTAATTCTACAGCTTTGTATCATAGCCCAATAAACACGACTACATTTTCAAAAAAGTCAAAATATCGTAATTTTTAATCAGAGAAATATAAGACAAATCCAAAATACACAGCTATAATAAACCACATAGAATTTGATATTTTTTATCTAAAATACAGCAATCACGGAGGTATGGCTATGACGAAAAAATGGTGGCATGACAAGGTAGCTTATCAAATCTATCCAAAGAGTTTCTATGATTCTAATGGGGACGGAATCGGAGACATTCCGGGAATCATCAGCAAATTGGATTATTTACAGGACTTAGGGATTGACATTATCTGGCTTTCCCCCTGCTACCGCTCTCCCCTTGCCGACGAGGGGTACGACATTTCCGATTACTACGATATCGACCCGCGTTTCGGAACCATGGAGGATATGGAGCAGTTAATAGAAGAAGCAAAAAAACGTAATATGTACATTCTGATGGATTTGGTGGTGAACCACTGTTCCGACGAACATGAATGGTTCAAAAAAGCCTGTGAAGACCCGGACGGGAAATACGGGAATTTCTTCTATCTGAGGGATAAAAAAGAAGGTGAACTCCCTACGAACTGGCGCTCTTACTTTGGAGGCCCGGTCTGGGAAGACCTCCCGGGAACAGACAAACAATACCTGCATGTATTCCATAAGAAACAGCCGGATTTGAACTGGGAGAACCCAGAACTTCGCGAAGAAGTTTACAAGAACATCAACTGGTGGCTTGACAAGGGTCTTGGCGGTTTCCGTATCGACGCAATCATCAATATCAAGAAGGCCCTGCCATTCAGGAGTTATGAGCCTGACCGGAGCGACGGTCTGTGCAATATCCAGACAATGCTCAAAGAAGCGAACGGCATCGGAACATTCTTAGGAGAGATGCGGGATCGTACTTTCAAAAACTATGATGCGTTCTCCGTAGGAGAAGTATTTAACGAAAAACCGGAGGAGATTCCTGATTTTATCGGTGAAAACGGATATTTTTCCAGTATGTTCGATTTCAACGAGACAATTTTCGGCAACAGCGAAAAAGGTTGGTATGATGCGAAACCAATCACACCGGATGATTATAAGCGCTGCTGCTTCGAGTCTCAAGCAAAGATTGGAGACATCGGTTTCCTTTCCAATATCATCGAAAACCACGATGAGCCTCGGGGCGTCAGCCGTTACATCCCGGAGGGGGACTGCTGTGTCCAAAGCAAAAAGCTGCTTGCAGCCTTGAACTTTATGCTGAGAGGCCTGCCCTTCATCTATCAGGGACAGGAAATTGGTATGGAAAACGTACCATTCTCTTCCATCGACGAGGTAGACGATATCTCCACGCTAGATGAATATCAGGTCGCACTGGACGCCGGGCTTGCTCCCGCCGAAGCCTTAAAGGCAGTTGCAAAATTCAGCCGTGACAACGCCCGGACACCGATGCAGTGGTCAGGCAAGGCAAACGCCGGATTCACAGAAGGTACGCCATGGCTGAAGGTCAATCCCAACTACACTTCCATTAATGCTGAAAACCAGATGGAAGACCCGGATTCTGTCAGGAGCTTTTATAAGGAATTGATCTCGCTGCGCAAGAATCCCGAATATCAGGAAACGGTGGTGTATGGCGCATTTGAACCGTATCTTCCGGATACCCATAACCTGATGGCTTATTTCCGCAAGGGGGATAAAACTCTTCTGGTAATGGGAAATTATCAGAAGGAAGCACAGACGGTCAAACTTCCTTCTGAATATAAAAAGATACTGCTGAACAACTATCCTGAGCTTTCTGCAGATGGATTGTCGTTGAAGTTATCCGGTTATCAGGTTATTATATTAGAAATGTAACAAGCATAAAAACTATGCCTGCACGCCATTTCCAAAAAGGCGGCGGCAAATGACAAGAAAGGACTGAGCATATGAACAGAACATGGTGGAAAGAGGCTGTCATCTATCAAATCTACCCCCGCAGTTTTATGGACAGCAACGGAGACGGAATCGGAGATATCAAGGGAATCACCAGCCGTCTGGATTATCTGAAATATTTAGGAGTCGATGTACTTTGGCTCTCCCCAATCTACAAATCACCGAACGATGATAACGGCTACGATATCAGTGATTATCAGGCAATCATGGATGAATTCGGGACTATGGAGGATTTCGACGAGATGCTCGCAGAAGCCCACAAGCGAGGCCTGCGGGTAGTCATGGACCTGGTGGTAAACCACACATCCGACGAACATAAATGGTTTATGGAAAGCCGCAAATCAAAAGAAAACGAATATCGGGACTATTACATCTGGCGGGAAGGGAAGGACGCCGAAACTCCTCCCAACAACTGGGGCTCCTGTTTCAGCGGTTCTGCATGGCAGTACGACGAACAGACCGCCATGTATTACCTGCACCTGTTTTCCAGGAAACAGCCGGATTTGAACTGGGACAACCCAAAGGTACGCAAGGAAGTCTTTGACATGATGGCCTGGTGGTGCGACAAGGGTATCGATGGTTTCCGTATGGACGTAATCAGCATGATTTCCAAGACCAAAGAGATGCCCGACGGTCCGGTGACAGACTTCTACGGCGACTACTCACCTTACTGCATACATGGGCCCAACGTCCACAGATATCTCCAGGAGATGAACGAAAAGGTCCTTTCCAAATACGATATTATGACCGTAGGAGAGACGCCGGGCGTGACTACGGAACAGGCAAAACAGTACGCCGGGGAGGATACCAGGGAGCTTAATATGGTATTCCAGTTCGAGCATGTAGATAACCACGGGAAATACGGCAAATGGGACGATCAGAAATGGCAGCTCACGAAATTAAAAAGTATCCTGACCCGCTGGCAGACCGAGTTATATGGGAAAGCATGGAATAGTTTGTTCTGGGATAACCATGACCAGCCAAGAGCCGTTTCCCGCTTCGGGGACGACAGGCCCATGTACCGGGAAGCTTCCGCCAAGATGCTTGCCACCTGCCTTCATATGATGCAGGGTTCTCCTTACATTTATCAGGGAGAAGAGCTGGGAATGACCAACTATCCCTTCCAAAGCCCCGATGAATTCCGTGATATTGAGAGCGTCAATGCCTACAAAGAATGGTGTCTGAGCGGCGAGGTTTCCCATGAAGATTTCTGGCCTTGCATTATAGCCAGAAGCCGTGACAACGCAAGGACTCCGGTACAGTGGGACGATTCCGCACAGGCCGGGTTCACCACCGGGACTCCCTGGATTGCCGTGAATCCCAATTATACGGAAATCAATGCTAAGGCTGAGACAGAAGACCCCAATTCTGTGTTCCACTATTATAAGAAGCTCATTGCACTGAGGAAAGAGAATCCAATCATGGTGTACGGCAAATACGAGCCGCTTATGGAGGACAGTGAAGAATTGTTCGTCTATACAAGGACTTTGGATGAGAAAAAACTGCTGACTGTCTGCAACTTTACGGATCAGGAGATTGACTTTACCATACCGGAAGAATTCGTCGGTAAATCCTGCCTGATTGCGAATATGGAAAACGACTACAGCAAGAAAGAAATAACGTTAAGACCTTATGAGGCATTCGTATTAATCTAATCATACGTGCCCTTTGGGGATATTCATAGAAGGCAGGAGCACATCTATCTCTTGCCTTCCTGAATCCCGGCAAAAGTGTTACTATGCCGTCCTTAGGGACTAAAGTCCATTCCTGCGTATTTGAGAAATATGTAAATACAGATTGCGTTTTATCACAAAAAGAGGTACATTTATATTATGTATAATCAGGCGCAAACATATGCGCTTGCATTTTCGGACAATTCCGCAATGAATCTAATCAAAGATTGATTTCGGAGGTAAATTTAGGAGGTAACATTTATGAGACGCAAAGCAGGGATTCTTCTTCCCATCACCAGCCTGCCATCACGCTATGGCATCGGCTGTTTTTCCCAGAGTGCATATGATTTTATTGACTGGCTGAAAGAGGCCGGGCAGTCCTACTGGCAGATTCTTCCGTTAGGGCCTACAAGCTATGGGGATTCTCCTTACCAATCTTTTTCTACCTTTGCAGGAAATCCTTATTTCATCAGTCTTGAAGCGCTGGTAAAGGAGGGCGTCCTTCATCAGGAGGAGTGCGACGCCATTGATTTTGGGGAACAGGCAGATACGGTAGATTACGAGAAATTGTATAAGAACCGCTACACACTGCTCTACAAAGCTTATCAGAGAAGCTGGATTACAGAGAATCATGACTATCAGCATTTTGTGAGGAAAAACAAATGGTGGCTGTCTGATTATGCCCTGTTCATGGCAATCAAGGAGCAATACGACAATGTTTCCTGGTCTTCGTGGCCCGAGGATATCCGGCTGCGTGAAAGTTCCGCCATGGAGGAATACTATAAGGAGCTGTATCCATATGTGGAGTTCCATCAATACTTGCAGTTTAAGTTCCATGAACAGTGGAGCGCATTGAAAGATTATGCCAACCAGAAGGGAATCCGGCTGATTGGGGACATCCCCATTTATGTGGCCATGGACAGCGCCGATACCTGGGCCCATCCGGAACTATTCCAATTAGATGAGAAGAATGTCCCTCTCGCTGTGGCAGGCTGCCCGCCGGACGGTTTTTCCGCCACGGGACAGGTCTGGGGTAATCCCCTCTACCGCTGGGATTACCACAGGGACACTAATTATAAATGGTGGATTTCCCGCCTGACCTATTGTTTCCAGATGTACGATATTCTGCGGATCGATCATTTCCGCGGTTTTGACGAATATTATTCCATCCCTTACGGAGATGATTCTGCCGTAAACGGCCATTGGGAGAAGGGACCCGGGATTGAACTGTTCCAGTGCATGGAGCAGCATCTTGGACACCATGACGTGATTGCGGAGGATCTGGGGTATGTGACGGATTCTGTACGCTGGTTGGTACATGAGACTGGTTTTCCGGGGATGAAGGTATTAGAGTTCGCATTTGACTCCCGTGATTCTGGTTCTGCCAATGACTATCTGCCGCATAATTATGTGGAGAACAGTGTTGTTTACACAGGGACACACGACAATGAGACACTTGTGGGATGGCTGGATTCTATCAAAGAGGAAGAATTGGAGGCTGCAAGGGATTATATGTGCGACCACCATACGCCGAAAGAACTGCTGTATAAATCCTTCATTTCTATGGCGATGAGAAGCAGCGCAAGGACTTGTATTATTCCGCTACAGGATTATATGGGGCTTGACAATAGCTGCCGGATGAACCAGCCTTCTACCGTAGGGAAGAATTGGAGATGGAGGCTTACGGAGGCGGATTTGTCAAAGGAGCTTAAAGAGGAAATTCTCTCGGTCACGAGACGTTATGGACGTTAGACGGCTTTACAAACCATAGAGAAGGCTGTCGGGAAATAGATTGCAGAAAATACAACATTTCCCGACAGCCCCCTTAAAATTTTTCTTTCCTCCGGTGCGGCCTAACAAGGAACGCCTGTTCCGATACGTTCCCCCATGCGCACGGGTGTCTCTCTCCCTGCCCTGCTGTCCGCCAAAATCCTGTCGTTCACGGTGACAGTCCCCCTTTGAAAGCACAAAATAACTGTGGAACCGCCAAATTCAAAATATCCTTTTTCCTGTCCCTTTCTGACCTCTGCCGGTCCGTGAAGGTTTACAATCCTGCCGACCAGCATTGCCCCTACCTCCATCATCAGAACCACGCCGAAATTTTCGGTTTTAAGAAGGGAATACTGTCTCGCATTTTCCGCATAAACCGGCACCGTCCCTACAGCGACAGGACGAACGGTGTGCAGAACACCCGGTATTCGCACATTCTTTGTCCTCTGCCCATCTGCAATGTAGCAGAAATGGTGGTAATTGTCCACGGTCAGACGAAAAACCAAAAGGATGCCTCCCCGGTAACGCTCTGCCAGCCGCTTATTTTTTAACAGGCCCTCCAGCGTATAGACCACGTGCTTTACCTTAAAATGACTGTTTTCCGCAATCGGATAACAAGACAGACTCCCGTCGCAGGGACTTACCAGCGCTTCCCCCTCCTGCGCAATCCGGCGTTTCTCCGGAAGAATTTTCCTGCAGAAAAAATCATTAAAGGAATAATATTCCCGCTTTTCGTAATCGTCCATACAGATTTTGTATTTCCGCACAAAAGGTCCAACCATACACGCAGATAGTCTGGTATTTAACAGAAATCCTCCGATTTTGGAAAAAACAGGACTGGTAAGCGGCTTTAACAGCAGTCTGCCGGGAAGCGTCCGGTAAAGTATATTCAGCATCCCCACTCCCTCCCTGCCAGCAAAAGAAACAGCGCCGCCGCCACAATCCCCGCGAAAAACGCCAGCCCTTTTCCTTTTAATTTGGGAAACGGCACATCAATGACAAACATAAGCCCCATAGCCGCCAGTATAAGATGCAGAAGCAGGACAAAAATCCCTGCCGGAATCCATGTCCCAACCAGGTACATAACAGGCAGCACCACGGCCGCGGAAGTAATCGGAAGCCCTCTGTAACAAAGGCTTTCTTCTGTTTCCCCTAAACGCCCCTGTGCCGTCACATTAAACTGTGCCAGCCGTATTACCCCGCAGATACAGTACCACGCAATCACAAGCATTCCCGCCGCGCCGTTTACCCCCAGCGTAAAACATATAACCGAAGGAAAGACTCCAAAACACACAATATCGCAAAGTGAATCAATCTGGATGCCAAACGCCTTCTCATCTTCTGTCCTGTCCGTCTTTTTCCTTGCAATCCGCCCGTCAAAGGCATCGCACAGGCCGGAAATTGCCAAACAGAATATCGCCTTTATCTGCCTCCCATGCAGCCCCTCCATCATCCCTGCTATGGAAATAAATAAACCAAAGTATGTCAGCCATACCGTATAATTATAAACCCCAAGCAGATTGACCTTTTTGTCCCTATTCTTCTGTTCCATTTGCTACGTTTCCTTTCATCATACCATTGGGTCAAATCAGATAACGCAAAAATGTCGCTATCTCTCCCAGCACATAATGGATAATACACAGCCCCCAGATATTCCCCTGCTTATGGTATAAAATTCCCAAAATTCCCAATAGAAGGGATGCCCCCAGCATATACGGAAATCCATAGGCAATATGAAGGACGCCAAACACAAGAGCCGAAACTACAATTGACAAAAGTCCGGCATACTTTCCCGTAAAAATACGGTTCAGGTTTTCCTGCATAACGCCCCTAGCCAAAAACTCCTGCAAAACAACGGTAAACGGATAAATGACATCTGCAAAAGTTCCTACGCTCCAATCCCAGAACGGAGCGCCCTCCGGGAAAAATCCAGGCGCAATGCGTAAGATGATAACCTTTCCGACAACCAGCAGGATGCCTGCCGCCAAGGTAATTGCAATATCCGGGACAAAAGTCTGCTTTGGATTTGAAATTTTCAATCCAATATCCCGGATGGAAAAGCTGGTGGTTTTCAGAATAATAAAGAACATGATGATGGAAATACCCTCGATAACCAAACTCATAACCTGTCCGGGCAGCTCCATATTCAGATGGCGCAACAGACTCCAAAGGAACAGATATACGCATACACAAATCATCAGTACGGAAAATACGGCGGAAGCCTCCCTTCGCTGCCTGTTGAGCTTTGCAACCTCCGTAACATCAGAAAAAACGACCACGATCCCTATCTTTTTTTCGCCGTCCTCTCCG
>CATLIP010000043.1 GCA_949957035.1 uncultured Lachnospiraceae bacterium | reverse complement strand
ATCTCCCAATATGGAGAAGCTCTTCATCCTCCCAACGTTACTTCACTCTTGTCACCTGTCTTCCCTCCCTGTTTATTCCCATTTACTTCGAACAGATATAAAAGTAGTATATACCACCTTTTAACACTTCTCAACAATATTTAAACATGAAAATGCAGACGCCGATTCTACTCTCGGCGTCTGCATCATCCTAATCCTGTTTTTTATGCTCGAATGCACGTATCCGCTGTGACAGCTCCTTAAGTTCCTCCTCCGACAATTCCGGCAGTCTCTCTAACTTTTCCAAAAAGACCGAAATCGTCTCCTTCTCTCTCACTTTCAGATACTCCATATAATAGCTCACGACAACTCCCGGAACCATTGCCGTCATGAGAATCCCATATGCCGCCACAAGCACAGTGACAATCCGCCCTCCCCTTGTAACAGCGCAGATGTCTCCAAATCCAATCGTTGTTGAAGCGACGAAACAATACCACAGCCCATCGCCCCATGTGTTAATTCCCGGCTCTAATACAGTCAATATTGCCGCAGCAGCACACAGGAACATCAGGAAGCTGAAAAAAATCTTTAAAGTCCCCGTTCGCTTCAGGACGCGGTAACACCGCTTCCATGCTTTCATCTCCTAAAGTCCATCCCCTCATATGCTGTATCCATATCTGTTTTATTCTTTGTCCGTCTGCATATACTGTGCCATCACAATCATGCTGATACCGCTTTCGATAAAATATACCCCTACAAGGATACCGAAGGTCAGCGCCAGCAGCATCGGATGTACCACAGAATAGCTACCCACCAGAAGTCCAAGGATTCCAAGCGTCAGCGTCCAAACCCATCCAAGTCCCTTGGTCATCTTCTTCTGACGGAAGGATTGGAATATATTGATAACGCCCTGCAGCATAAACCAGAACGCCATAAGATAGATCAGCATGCCATCTGTCATCAGTTTTAGTCCCGGCACTACCAGAATCACAATGCCCAAAATAATACTCAGAATATCGAACACGAAGTCCAGCCCATATGTCTTATTGGAAACTGACCGGATAATCCCCACAGTCCCATAGACAAACAGCAGAATTACCAGAAAATAACCTGCCTCCAGAAATGTGATTAACGGAGTAAACATGCAGGAAAGCCCGCATATAGCGATTAATACCCCTAATACGATTGTAAATACCTTCATAAATGAAATTCCTCCTGATTCTTTAATTTTTTCTCACTGTACAAGAATGCCCTGTACAGCAGTCGTTTATTTTTCATCACTTTGTAACAGTGTAGAAAAATCTTTTTTGCTCTCCATCTTTGAACAGAACATACTCCCCGCTGCTGCAGAAAGAAAAATCCACAAAAACAGCCTGATAGGGAAACACAAGAACAGTAATAAAGTCACAGCAAGCGGTTTCCTCATAATTCCGCCAAGCAGCGCCGCCGTCACAGCCGCCGCGGCAAACGTCATATGCCCTCCGCTGTAGCCGAACGCCAACGCTCCCGCTGAGTAGCCAAGGCACACTCCCGCAAATATGATAGGGAAGAAATGCCCGCCTTTCAGTCCGGACTGGATACAGATATTCGTCAGCAGCACTTTTAGAAATGCAATAGCTGCAAGGATAAGCGGCGCATACATCTCACAGTCTGCCACCAATTCCCCCATTGCCTCCTCACCGGAAAACATCAGTACCGGCATCAGCATCCCCATGGCGCCGAGGCACAAGCCTCCTGCTGTTTCCCTGATAATGGCGGGAAGCGCCTTCAGAATCTTCCCTGCCGCCAGATGTGTGAGGAAATAGAACTTCGCCAGCACACAGCCAAGCAGAATATACACCGCCAACAGCAGATAATCCCATAGTCCCGGCTCCATTTCCGAAAAAGACGGCAGCGCGCCAAGCCCTGCTCCGAACAGTTTTGACAACAACATATAACACCCTGTTCCCGCTGCGGCCGCAAGCCCGTACAAGAACAACTTCAATGTCCCCGGCAGTTTGATGATTTCCTTGTCACGGTTCTCCTCCTCTACGGCAAACACGCCGAACAACGGCGAGCGGAACAGCACTCCAAGAGTTACTGCCACGCCAACCTGAGAATACTCCTTGGCATTCTGCCGCGCAAAGGAAAGATTATCTCCAATCCAGTAGCACAACCCTACAATTACTCCGGTAAGCCCTGCCTCCGGACCGATGCTGCAGCCAAGCAGAAGCGGAAATAATGCGCTTAGCAGAAGCACCGGCATATTGGAATAGTCGAAGGTCTTATCCGCCTTTACTTTTGCCATAACGCTGTCAAGCTCTTCCGGATAATCCCCAAACTTCCGCCTGAAAACGCCGATTAGCGCCGCCCCCGCTGTACATACGATTAAGGTGTAACAAGGGATAGAATACCGGGAAGGCAGCCACTCCCACAGGAAATGGGTTCCAAGGGACATGACTTTCAGGAACGCCCATATCACGCCTCCCGCCACGGCCCCGATGATACAGCAGAATAAAACCAGATATGCGTTATTTCTTATCGTTTTGCCCATCAGTTCCAGTCTCCTTCTTATCTTCCGTTCCATGCATCTCGTTTACCTGCGGAATCAGCGATGAGGCAAGCCTGCCCTTTCCTCTCTGCTTCAGGTAAATGATTCCGATAACGGAAAATACCACGGCTCCTATAAAGTTTACAATCAGGTCTTTCATCGTGTCCACGATTCCAATGTCGAGATAACCGCCAAAGTTCCACTCTTCACCGTTTACCACAAGGGATTCTACCGTTACCTGTATAGGGTTATTCGCCCCTAACGGGTCCAGCTTCACTGAGCTGATCGTTGGAAGAATCCAATCCTTCTGCATATCAGTGTGAAAGAACCAATCCATACTGAACTCGAAAAATTCCCATACTACCCCTACCGTCATAGAGAAACAGAACGCCACAAAAGCCACAAAATAGGGGGACATTTTAATGGAAAACTTTTCACTTCTGTTAAAAAGGTCAATGAGGGCAAACCCAATTGCCGCCATCAAAAATCCATTCGTCGTATGTAGGATGGTATCCCAGATGGGAATCTTAATGTAAAATGCATTAATTTCCCCCAGGATTTCTGCAGAAAAGATAAAAATCAGGATTACCCCTTTCAAGCCTGCGGGGATGGTCACTCCCACCATCTTTTCAATCATCTGCGGCACCATAAACAGAATTAATGTCAAGATTCCAAGAAACATGTTATGGTAACTCCCAAGGAAAAACTGCCGCACGACGGACAACACGACCAAGGCAATCAGCACAAGCTCTACCCCTGTTTTCTTTTTTAATTTTTCGTTCACTAAAAACTCTCCTCTCTTTGCGCACTATTGTTTTATGTTAGTAAAAATTCCCATCTTTTGGGAAATTTACACCAAATATACATATTCTGCACCAAAAAATATGTATGTCAGCCGTCTTTTGTCCCTAAAAATTTACAGTTTATCCCATGATATGGCATTTACATTACAAAGATTTTATAATAGATATATCCCTCACACACATACATCTATCCGGATCGGCAACATGGATGGACGTCAGTCAGCTCGAAATACCTGAAACGCATCCGGATAGATGAGGGAATCCCTTATTATGACGAAAGAGGTGTTTATAGATGCTGAACCTTGCCATCTGTGATGATGACAGAATAGATCTTGCAAAAACTTCAAAGATAATCAAAGAATGGAGCCAATTCCAGAACCATCCGGATATCAAAATCCATTCTTTCCGCTCCCCTTACAATCTGCTTGACTCCGTATCAAGCGGGGATGCTTATGACGTCTTCCTGCTTGATATTCTTATGCCTGATATGACGGGTATCACCTTGGGGGAGCAGTTGTCCGGTATCCTTGCGGAGCCGCTGATTGTCTATCTGAGTTCAAGCAGCGACTTCTATCCGGATGCGTTCCGTCTATATGCATTTAACTATATCTGTAAACCAGTCGACCGCGACAACCTGTTCCCAGTGTTGGACAAGATCACCTGCCGTTATGAGAAGCTGAAAAATAATGTATTTGTCCTCAAGACGTCCGAAGGATTCCGGCAGGTTCCCATGCATCATATCGTCTATGCAGAACTGCTCTCTCACGCCTGCCACCTTCATCTGGCAGACGGACAGCATTTGAAAAGTATCTACCTGCGTTCCGGATTCGACCAATTTCTGGCTCCCATACTGGAACAGACGAATTTCCTCAAGACTCACACGTCTTTTGTGGTGAACCTGGACTATTCCGAACGTCTGACTAACGGTTTTCTCTCACTGACTACCGGGGCTGCGGTTCCCGTTGCCCGTTCATTTGCCGCAAAGGTGCAAAAGCACTATATTGATTACTGGCTTCAGGAGGTAAAAGAGCCATGACCCTGACGAATTTTATGGAAGATAACCTGCTTATCCATTGCATCCGGATACTTTTGATTACCAGCTTTACCCTGGGGATGATGGTCTCCCTGACTACATTCAAATATACCCTCCGGAAGGTACTGGCAATATTTAGCGTCTACCTTATATGGGTATGCCTGTCTTCCTGGACCATCATTTCAATATTTGGCTTTTTCTTCTTTACGAAGATTGTGTTTTTTACGATATCCCTGCCCGCCTTTGTGCTTGCTTACAAAATGGACTTTTATTCGCCTGCCCAGGCGATGTTTAATTATGCGACGCAGATTGGTCTTTCCCTGATCATTGCCATGACTGTTCTGCTGATAAATTCTGCCGTCAACGGCAATTCTTATATTTATTTCCTGATTCTTACCGCAGTCTATTCTATCGCAATCTATCTGGAATACCGGTATTTGAGGAAACCCTTTCTGAACTTGATGCGCACCGTCCATATTGGCTGGGGAACCGTGTCGCTGATTCCCATTTGCTTTTGCGCGTTGCTTCTCATCATTGCAAACGTTCCGTTTTATTATATCCGGGAACCCATACGTGCCGTGTATATTTACGGACTTCTGGCGCTGGTCATCGTAGTCTATATTGTGGTCTATCAGAGCATTCTGCGCCAGTATCGGCTGCAGATGGTTTCTCACGACAAGGAGCTTCTGATGCTGCAGGTCGCTTCTATGGAAAAGCAGGCAAAGAATGTCCTTGCCACTGAAGAGCGGCTGAAAATATTGCGCCATGATATCCGGCATTTCTCCATTGTCATGAATTCATGCCTGAGAGACGGCTCCATGGAAGAGGCCCAGCATCTGCTGGCCGATTTGGAAGACACTCTCAGCAGAAGTGAGACGCCCCATTACTGCAAGAACTATATCATAAACTCTGTACTTGCTTATTATCTGAATATCGCTCAGGATGAAGGCATACAGGTACATTCGATTTTTATGGCACCGCCTAAGAATAGCCTCGATTCGGTTTCTTTTTCTGTGGTTCTTGCCAATGCGCTCGAGAATGCGCTTCATGCCTGCAGAAATGAATCAGGCGAACGCATGATCCGGCTGAAAAGCCGCATGAACGGCAGCCAGTATCTTATGGAGCTTGAAAATACGTGCAGGAAAAAGGTTTTATTTGATGAGGACGGGCTGCCTGTTTCCCAGAATGGTTCGGAGCATGGGATTGGGACGAAGAGTATCCTTTCCTTTGCAAGACAGACTCGCTCCAGTGTAAATTTCGGGCAGGAAGACGGGATGTTTATTCTGCAGATGATTACGAATACAGCGGTAAGATAAAGCGCCCTGTGCGGTTAAAACCACACAGGGCAGGGCATCCCATCCTATTCCCCATCCAGAATCTTCGACAGCGTCTCCATCGCTTTCGGAAGGGAATCTCCTTCCAGCAGAAGATACAGCGTACTGCACAGAATCTCATAGATATTCAGCAGCATCTCAATCACACTCACACATTTTCTGAGTTCTTCTTCCCCCGCAAGATCTGACAACATCGTGTAGCGGATCCCGATGACACTCTGGGCCTTACCCTGGCTGTCCTCCGTAAGATAAATAATCTGTCCGATGGGCAGGCTCTTATTCAGCTCATTGGCCATCCTAAGAATCACCTCTTCCGAGAAAGCGGCAGGATTCTCCTCGATCATCGGACTCAGATTCAGTTCCCCATATAAATGCAGGATATCCCCAAACCCCGGCGCATTGGCAAAATTGCAGGAAATATCCAGACTCAACTCTTCCCCGATCCGGGCTCCCAGCAGAAGCGTATCCATGGGAGCCTTTTCCCCCTCCTCGATAAATACGCTGTTAAAATCCAGAGGCTTTACGTATTCATGCAGCCTCTTCAAACCTTCCCGTAACTCTTCTTTACTCATTAGAAAACCTCCATCATTTAAATCTTATATATATAATACTCCTGCAATTCCGCTTTTCCAAGTATTTTCCCGGATTTCTCATATTCCTGCTGCAGCGCCGTCATAATATGCTCCATCCCCGTAATCTCCTGCTTAGAAGCCGCCAGGAACGCCGCGTTCACCGCAATATTCTTGATACTCGCGCCGGACAGTTCAAAATTCTCCGCCAGATACTCAATGTCAATATCCCCCTCAAGAGGCATTTTTGCCGGGAACACCTTCTCCCACATGAGTGCCCTCTGCTCCTTCTGGGGAAATGTAAACCGGATGATATACTTCATTCTCCGCTTATATGCGTCGTCAAAATTCTGCATCAGGTTCGTGGCAAGAATGGTAATCCCGTCGTATTCCTCCATCTTCTGCAGCAGATAGGCCGTCTGGGCATTGGCGCTGATATCCCTTGCGTCCGAGACGTCCACACGCTTGCCGAACAGCACATCCGCCTCGTCAAAGAAGAGGATACTGCGGCTCTTCTTCACTTCATCGAAGATCTCCCGCAGGTTCTTCTGTGTCTCCCCGATATATTTCGACAGCACGCCGGATAGATCCACTTTATAGAGTTCCAGATTCAGCTCCTTTGCCAGCACCTGGGCCGCCATGGTCTTTCCGGTTCCCGGCGGGCCTGCGAACAGCAGGGACACCCCTCTGCCGTAGGCAATCTTATCCGCGAATCCCCACTCTTCATAGACCTTGCCCCGGCAGGAAATCTGCCCGCATGCCTGGCGCAAAAGTTCCTTTGGCCCTTCTTCTAACACCAGGTCGTCCCAGGTGTATGCCGCATTGACCCGGCTGGCACGTTCTCCGAGCTTATGGGAGATCTTCTGCTGGCATGCCTGATACAGATACGCCGTGGGAATCTTCTCTTCACCTTGTACCGCCGCGTTTTGGCAGGCAAGCCGCACCGCTTCCCGAATCATCCCCGGGGAAAAGTCAAATTGTGCCGCCAGCGTGTCGCAGACCTGTTCCTCCTGCGCCTGCCGTCCCGCCTCATGAAGAAACGTTTGAAAGAGCAGGCTCCTCTCCTGTATGGAAGGAAACCGAAGCCAGAATTCCTCAATCCTGTATCCACTGGGATATTCTCCCTCGAAGACATCCTCCCCCGGCCCCTCTTCCACCGTAAAGAATACATCCTTAAAAAATAAAGACGCGCGCCGCAGAATGTCAAGGGCCGCCTGCCGGTTCTTTTTGTCCCCCGCCCAGAGAGCTTCCCAGTGGTCAAACACCAGAACGGCATGGTCAAGCACTGCCCGCACGACGGCATCGCACGACGCTTCTTTCATCTGCTCCTCCTTCCGGCAGGTAAGCCCTTTCATATCCACGAATAATGCCGACTGTCCCTGTCTCTTCGCCGCAAGACATAGCTGTAACTTCTTCCCGCTGCCGAAAGGCCCCCGCAGGAAAAACAGGCGCATCTTCCCTGCAAGAGCCTGCCCGAGGCCTGCCTCAAGCCTCCGGCAAAGATTTTCCGCCGTCTGGCGGTTGATATTCAAGGACGGTTCCCCTTCCTCATCCAGAAATTTGAGCCAATAATGCGGTTTGCCTCTTTGCAGGTCCGAATCATGGTAAAATACGTACTCCACCAGATTTTCCCGTATCTTAAACCGCCACGCCAGTTCACTCTCCTGGGTCTGGGGCTTTGCGCCAAAGACGCAGCACAAAAACTCCTTGCGGGCAAATACCTGGTGGATGAGGGTATTCTGCCCCTGCCCGTCCATGGTGTACATCTTGACACACAGATCCAGAGACGGATAACGCCAGGCCAGATCGTCCTGGAGATAGCTGTACATCCGCTCAAATTCCCGGTTCAGCTCCGGCGCCATGGCAAGGCAGGCGATGTACTGTTCGAATGCATTTAGCCCAAGCCTTCGGAGCATATATTCAAAAGAAAGGAAGGCCCCGCCTTCCTTCATAGTGCGGTACGCATCCTGGTGGAAGGCGCCCCATCTTGCAAAGAGTTCCTCCCGTTCTGCGTCATAGGATTTGCGGTCCATATATGCAAACGCATCCTCCATTACATTAGACAACTCGTCCCGGAACAGCTTTGTATTGTAAATATGCCGAATCCCTCCGTTCTCCTTGAGACGCACCGCATATTTCGTATACAGGCTGATTTCTTCTTTCACCAGGACAAGCAGCCTCTGAAAATATTCTTCCTGCCCGGAAAACATTCTTCCACCATCCATTCTTTTGTTTCGGTTTCCCAGGGAACCAGTACATACGGCTCCTTAAGAAACCGATATCCTAAATTCCTGCAACCAAGGCCTTTTCAAACGCCTTTTCATCATGGGATTTTAAGAGTACCCCGTAATCCACCCCAAGGCCCTGAAGCCTCTTATCGGCAGCGGCATATTTGCCAAGGGCTTCTGTGGCGGCCGCCTTCTGGTCATCATTGGGATTGTTCATCAGCCCCTGTGCAATCCCTCTCAGTCCATACTTATCGTCCTTCATTTCATCCAGGACGCCCGTTGCCCGGCCCTGGAGCGCTTTTACCGTATCGGAAGGGTTCTTCTCCTGCACTTTCTTAATGACCCCCTGGGTCAGATTCTTGGCAGAGCCGACGATCAGGGCGCTGTTTGAAACCGTCCCCGCAATCTGATTCGCCAGATCTGCGTTTGCGCTCTGTTTCTTTTGCTTTTCGGTTCCCTGCTTCTCCTTAAGCCCGGCGCTTACACTTCCGGTTATGGTGGAGATCAGCCCTGTAGAAAGGGTGGTCAGCCCAAAGATTCCATTCATGACCTGCTCATTTATCTTACCGGCCTTTCTTTCAAGCATCAGATATTTGACCAGATCATCCTTCTCTTCTTCTGTAACACCATCTTGTTTCATCAGCGCTAACGCAAGGTCTGTTCTGGAGTTTGCGGCTTCGCCGTCAAAGTGATGGTCCCTCGCAATCTCATCTACTCTCGCACCTGCGGCATCTCTGCCAGCTTCCACTTTCTTCTTATTCTCCTTCAGCTTCAACATCTGATTGACAGATGTGGAAAGGCCGACAATCTGCGTAAAGCCGGCCAGGGCCGTTGAAACATAGCCGGTCACCTTGGCGAACAGGCTCTTTCCCTGACCCGCAAGGCCCGCGATTGCTTTGGCAATGCCGCAGACTCTGAGCAATACCGTAGCTGCATCGGATATCATGCCGAGTACGGCAAATGCATCGTCCCTGATAATCCCTTTCTTTTCCGCAGACTCCATCTCCGCCTTCATTTTCGGCCTATGCCGAAAGGCCCTTATCTTCTTTGCCAGGTCGCGCAGAGAGCCCACCATGGCGATGATATTTGTAATCAGCGAAATACTGTTGCCAAGCTTAGACCCAGCATAGTCCGCACTCCAGGCGCTTGCAATTCCATTCACTCCCATAGCTACCTTATTGGCATCAAACGCTTTATCCAGCTTAGAGGAATTGAAGAAACGGGAAGCCCGGCTGCTGGCAAATGGGTTGGGCTGGTGTTGTTCCAGTCCCTTTGCCAGCACGACTGCCGAATAAATATTCCCTCTCCTGGCTTCATTGACCTTTTCCAACAGCTCCCTGGCATCGTTTCCATTCCCTGCGGCATTGTCCCCGGAATCGTCTGGTTCGCCAGGATCGCCGGATCCGCCGGGCTGTTGATTCTTCAATTCCTTTAACTGCGGCAGACTGTCAAAGGAACCCTCTTGCTCCCGCTGTTCTGGATGGCCGTCGCCTACTCTTACGGCAAGATTTAGAATATCAAGATTTGACTCTTCAAGGACTTCTTCCCCGCCATCTGTGTTTCCATTTCCTGGCGGGTTCGGAGCCGGGACGCGGGGAGACAGCGCATTCTTATTCTTCCCGTCCTCTCCCCCTAACCCTTCTTGCTCCTGCGCCGCACTCGGAGCTCGGGGAGACAGCGCATTCTTATTCTTCCCGTCTTCTCCCCCTAGCCCTTCTTGTTCCTGCGCCGCACTCGGAGCTCGGGGAGACAGCGCATTCTTATTCTTCCCGTCTTCTCCCCCTAACCCTTCTTGTTCCTGCGCCGCGCTCGGAACCTGTGACTCCAGCATATTCTGAATGACAGTTCCCATTTCTGGGTCGTCCTCTTCCTCCCGGGTGTCTGAATCCCCTCCGTCATCATCATTCTCCACAGGTCTCTGCGATACTGTTGCAAGGTCAGAAGGATCGTCAGTTAACTCATTCTGTGTCCCGTCATTTTCTGCCGTCTCCTCTTTTTTCTCCTCTAAAATCTCAGTTGTACCCATTCTTTCACCTCATCTCTAATCAGCAGCGTCAAAATTTCTCGATTACCGTTTCCTTCTCTTCATCCTCCGCCATCTTGTAATACCGGTCGCACCGGTACAGGTACTCCTTGGCCGCCTTGTCCTTCCGGTAGCGCTTTAACACCTCCACGAAGACAAGCCTTGCCTCATAGAACTTCCTGGCCACGAACAGGCCCACGCCCTTCTCGAACAGTTCCTTCGTCAATTCTTTATAATAGAACTCTTCCTCCGGATCGCCGTCATAGACGTCATAGACCCTCTCGTAGGTATGGTTGGCGGACAGATAGATATTTCCCAGATATCTTGCATGGTAATGCTCCTCGAAATCGGGTATCTGCTCGTAAACCAGATGCGTGATCAGGATATGCGCCCCGTATTTGTTTCCCGAAAGCCTCAGCATCTTCGCCAGATCGGAATGGGCCGAGATGGTCGTCGCCTCCATCCTCTGCTCATGCCCGATCACGCCGATCATCACCCGTCCATAACAGATGGCAATGGTCCTGCCATTCCCCGGCATCCGCTCACCCAGCAGTTTCTGGATATCAATGGCAGCGTCAAGCGCCTCCTGGCTGCTGACCGTGAAGAAGGCCGACAGGCCGATATCGTCAAAATGCTCGACCACGCCGTGATGTTCATTGATTGGCTCTACTAACTGGGACAGGACGTGGTTAATCCTTGTATACACCTGCTGCGCCGACATGGAAACCTGATGCCTTGGATAATCCATGGCGTGGAGGGAGAGGATCGTGAAGTCTCCCATCATCTGATCGCCCAGTTTCACATCCTGGATGGATTCCTTGTCAAGAAGATCCAGAATCTTCGCCGGGATAAATTTATAGTAACCGTCCGACATTCCCTTGATGTCCTCCACATATCTGGCGATTTCCAGCGACATCTGGTTAAATGCCGACGAGATATCCGCCACCTCGTCATGGCCATGTACGGTGACGGTGACGCCTAAGTCCCCTGCCGCCAGCTTAAGCGCACATTCCTTCAGCGCCTTTAAAGGACGCAGGAAGATGTAAAGGATCACCATCAGAACCATCGTCAGGATTAAAAGCAGCGTGGACGAGGCGTTCTTGAGATTCCACTGATAATACCAGATCTGGTAATCCAGGATATTTCCATCTCCAGATACCGCCATCACGCCGAACTTCGTCCCGTCGCCCAGCACCAGCGGGATAAACTGGTTGTTGCGTCTTCCATTTCGGTTCTCGTCGCTTGCATTCACAATCTCTCCCGTTTCGTAGGCGCGGTAGATGGCCTTGGTCATCTCAGAGCCATATACCCACTCCACAGGAACGCCGCAGTATTCCGACATCGACTCGCTGACGTACAGCCGTCCCTCCTCGTCCCCATGGAAGATACTGTACACATACATGGACAGTTCCCCGTTTCCTCCATTGATGGAAGAATGGCTCATACGCAAAGCCCTGTCTCCGGAAGGGAATTTGTCTGCGTCCGTCTCGATATTGTGTATGATATCCCGCCTCAGGATCTTCCCCATAGCCGACAGTGCAAGAGTCTGGTTGCTCTCCAACTGCTGGCGCATGGATCTTTCAATCCATAATTCCAGGAAACCGTCCATGACTAAGAGGCTCGTCAGGAAGATCAGACACAGCCTCACTAAGATGGTCTGCACATGGTACTTGACACAGGCAATGAAATAGAGGCACAGAAGCGCCGCCGCAAGAAGGATTCCTGCATAGACCCACCCCATCCGGCGCATAACCGCAGGTGACGCAAGGGTACATTCTTCTATGTCCTTATGGACGCCGTTCAGATAGGAGCAGATGGAAACCTTCCCTTCTTCGTCTTCCGCCCCTGCGCAAAAGCCTTCCATGGTACAGTCCGGCCCCATGAGATCCGCAAATGAGAAATCTTTATCACTCTTCCTTAATTCTTCCCCTGAAAATGCCACCTCAGAGGTCTGTCCATAAAGATCAATGCTGCGGATACACTCCGTCTCATACTCCATCACATAGGCCCGTTCCCCATCGTCCGAAAGGCTCTTGAAAGCGCCCTTCCTGCCGGTGACGCCTTCAATCTCGAGAGAACGGTCTGTCCCTACTTCCTTTGCAAATACCTCACCCTCAAAATCCATCCACAGAAGAATCTGGTTTCCGCTTAGGAAAAACTGGGAATTCAGATAGGGGTACGAAAGGGTGATCTGATCTAACC
>CATLIP010000042.1 GCA_949957035.1 uncultured Lachnospiraceae bacterium | reverse complement strand
ACTCTCTGTAGAGCTGTTCCAGAATTCAAAAAACTATTTATTCCATCTCAATTACCACTCCGGTTCTCTTCACAGCCCGCGTCGCCAGGAAACATGGAATATTGTGCTCCTTGAGATTCCCCCTTTCATTGGTATCCTCCATGAGATGTGTCAGGATAAACCCCGCCTCTAACTGTCCTCCAATCTGCTCCTCCATAGTATGAGAAAACTGCACGCCGCAATCCTCATCCTTTAGCTGCTGCATCTGCGCTTTGTTTTTCAGCGGATTGAAGGGCAGCGTATTGCAAATCTCCTTCTCGTCTTCTGAAAATATAAAGTTCATTCCATTGTCAAGCCCTGCAAGCAGAATCCCGCCATCCTTTAATATACGGTAACATTCCTTGAAAATCGGCTTGACCTCTTCCACATAACAATTGGATACCGGATGGAAAATAAGGTCAAAACTTTCATCTTCAAAAGGCAGCCTCTTCGTCATATCCGCCTTTATGATTTCAATCTCATACCCCTCCCGGCTAGCCACCATGCGCTCGCTCTCCAACTGCTTTTCGGAATAATCAAGCACCGTACACTGTGCGCCTGCCGCCGTAAAGATTGGCATCTGCTGTCCGCCGCCGCTGGCAAGCCCTAACACCTTCTTTCCCTTAAGAGTCCCAAACCATTCTCTCGGAACCGCCTTGATGGGCGTTAACAGAACTGACCATTCTCCCTCTAAAGCCCTCAGATACACTTCATGGGAAATGGGGACGCCCCATTCCCAGCCGTCCTCTACCCACTCGTCAATCGTCTTTGCATTTATCTCCTGATATCCCATAATCAATCCCCCCTTAAAAAGGCTTTCTTTAATGTGCATACTATCACAGATTCCCGCCGCATATCAAGGATTTTCTCACTCTCCGGATACCATAAGGCTACCTACCTTCACCGAAGGACTCACAGCACACGCTCCCTCCGACATACGGTACACCGGGTCATCACCAATCATCTCAATCCCTTTCCACAACTCACAGATATTCCCGGATATGGTAAACTGATTCACAGCCCTTTCCACCTGCCCATCCACAATTCGGTTCCCTGAAGCCAACAGGGAGAAATTACCGCTCTCTGTATCCGCCCCTGCGAACATTCCTTCAATCTTCGTGATATAGATTCCGCCTTCAGAAGCCCTTATCATCTCTTTTCTGGAAAAGGTATCTCCCTCTGAGGAGAGAATCACGTTGGTGGCACCCGTCCCGATATCAGCCGTCACATCCGGTTTAAACCCGTTTCCGGTACTTTCCTTCCCCGCCTCAGAAGCGCTCTTCCTGTCATACAATACATTTTGAAACACACCCTTATTCAGAAGCACCGTCCGGGTCACCGGTACGCCTTCGTCATCAATCCTGCGCCTGCGGGTTCCCTGGCTGCTGAATGGGTCCTCCTCCAAATGAAGGGCGGCACAGCCCACCTGTTTTTGCTCTTTCCCTGCCAACGGGCTGGCATGGTGCCTTAGATTCTCCCCGTAGAACATTGGAAGATAATGCCCCGTAAGCTCCGCCATCACACAGTTCTCAAGGACAATCGGGTAACTTCCGGAAGCAGTCTTTTCCCCGTGAAGCCCGAATCTTGCATGCTTCGCCGCACGTCTCGCCACTTCGCAGACATGCTCCCGAAATCCTGTTGGCACGCTTCCATCCCCGCGCTCTTCTTGTACGGCCGGACCATTAGATTTTCCGTCCTCAATCTCTTCTTGCTCCTTGCTGTCCACAATCCCGTACTTTGTAACCGCGGCCACCGAATCTCCATCCTTAGCCACCACCCGAACCGTAAAGGTACAGTTGCCGTCGTCATCCGCAAGATAATGCATATGCTCATCTAAGAGTACCATCGTCTCCTCATACTGCTGATATTCACACACTTCCATAAAATGTGCATTCTCACAGGCCAGAGCCTCCCGCTCTGCGCACTTCAGGCTTTCAACCACTGCTTCCCTGTCAATCTTAAGCCAACGCTGCCCGCGGAAATCCTTACTCTCCTTAATATCCTCCGGCAATTTCCGATCTCCAAAGGTTCCGGCCGTCTCCTTTAGCTTAAGGATCATTTCCTCCTCATCCTCAAGAGAGCTTGCATAGGCGCAGCAATACTGTCCATTCCAAGCCGCCTCCAGAATATACATGGAATTGGTACCGTACTCGCAAGACTTAAGGTTCTGGCGCTCCACTGATAGACGCTGGGATTTACGGGTATTTATGCAAAGCCTCACATGTGTAAATCCACAGTCCTTCAACCGGCAAAGAAAATTATCTAAATACTCCGTCATAGTTCCTTCCCCCCTATGGTCATTTCCGTAATCCGCACCGCAGGCTGCCCTGCCCCGATTGGCAGCTGTCCGCTTCCGGCGTAACAATACCCTTGTGCAAGCGCAAAATTATCCGACACCATGTCTACCTTCGGCAGTATCTCACCGCCTGTCCCGATTAATGTCGCGCTCATAAGGGGAACCGTAATCTCTCCCTTCTCAATGAGATAGGTTTCCCCTGTATTGAAATTAAATTCCCCTGTCACCGGGTCTACAGAACCAGCGTTAATGTCCTTTACAAACAGCCCTTTATCAATAGAGCTCACCATATCCTCAAACTTGTCCGTCCCCGGCGCTATATAAGTATTCGTCATGCGTGATACAGGGGCAAACCGGTAATTCTCCCTCCTACAGGAACCGGTGGGAGAAAGCCCCATCCGTCTGGCATCCATCCTGTCTAAAAGGTAACTCTTTAAAACGCCATTCTCAATCAGTACGTTTCTCCTCGTCAAAATTCCTTCATCATCGATTCCCAGAGATCCCCACTCCCCGGCAATGGAACCGTCGTCAATCAGCGTTACCTTGTCAGACGCAACCTTCGTCCCAAGCTTTCCTGCAAATTCCGAACATCCGTTAGCCACTGACGTTCCTTCCAGCGAGTGTCCGCAGGCCTCATGAAAGAATAAGCCCCCGAAACCGTTTGCGATAATGACCGGCATCCTCCCGACGGGACAAGGACGTGCCCCAAGCATTCCCTTCGCACTTCTTGCCGCGCTTCTTGCCCGCTCTGCAAACGTCTCGGTCTGAATAAACTCCGGTCCCTGCATGGCCCCCGGCCCTATGAAGCCTGTCTGTCTGCTCTCCGACTTCTCATCCGCCGCTACCATCGTAAAACGAACCCGGGTGCGCACCCGGCGGTCCTCGGCATACACCCCTTCCGTATTTCCAATCTGCACTCTCTGGTCTGCATCCAAATAACAGGCGCGTCCCTGTACCACACAGTCTGCCACACTCTTGCCTGCTTTAACCGCTTCCTGTAATAAATAAATCTTCTTTTTCAGCTCCATATCGCGCGGAAGCATCCCCTGCATAAAGATTCTATGAGGTAATATTGTGGAAAGAGGCGCTCTCTTACCGAAAACGCCCCCCGCTGAAAGGCGCTCTTTCAAAAGTCCAAGCACCTTGTCTTCTCTTACATCTGCACTGTACAGATAAATACATTCCAATCCCCGGAACACACGAATCCCGATACCGCTGTCGCGGCCGCAGGCACATTTTACAACCTGCGTGTCTACAAGATTAAACCTTGTCCGTTCCACATCCTCAAAGAATACCTCTGCATAATCAACCCCACAGGAAACTGCATAATCCAGTATCTTCTCTATGTATGATTTTGCCAGCATTCATTCTACTCCTGTTCTTGTATATTGAAACCTGACAGCCTGAACTGTCCAATCAAAATTCTCCTACCATTCTTCCTTCCCGCACATATGGCAGGCCACGAAATGCCCCGGCTCTGCCTCCTTTAGCTCCGGCATCTCCTTATCGCAGATATCCTTCGCATACTTGCACCTTCCCTTAAAACGGCATCCCGGCGGCGGGTTGATCGGGCTTGGCACCTCCCCTTCCAGGTGCACCCTCGCCTTCCCCTCCTCCTCGTCCGGGTCCGCCTCCGGTATGGCGGATATCAACGCCTGGGTATAGGGATGGATGGGTTTCTCATACAGCGCATGGTTGCTCGCCAGCTCTACCATGGAACCAAGATACATCACTCCCACCCTGTCTGAGATATGCTTCACCATAGACAGATCGTGGGAGATAAACAGGTACGTAAGCCCCATCTCCCTCTGCAGCTTTATCAGCAGGTTCACGATCTGCGCCTGAATCGACACGTCCAGCGCCGATATGGGCTCGTCGCACACTATAAACTTCGGCTCCACCGCTAACGCTCTCGCGATTCCCACTCGCTGCCTCTGCCCTCCCGACAGCTCATGGGCAAACCGGTTCGCATACTCCGCGTTCAGCCCTACCTTGTGCAGCAGGTCGTTTACCTTCTCTTCCTTCTCCTTCTCCGACAGATGGAAGTGTACGTTCATTCCCTCTGTGATAATCTCTCCGATTGTCATACGAGGGTCCAGAGAGGCATAGGGGTCCTGGAAGATAATCTGCGCATCCTTCCGGAATCCCAAAAGCTCCTTCCCCTTAAGCTTTGACACGTCCTTCCCCTCAAACATTACCGTACCGCTGGTCGCGTCATACAGCTTCACAAGGGTTCTCCCGCAGGTGGTCTTCCCACAGCCCGACTCTCCTACAAGCCCCAGCGTCTCTCCCTTCTTTAGCCGGATGTTCACTCCGTCCACCGCCTTTAAGGTCTGGTTCTTTCCTGCCTTAAAATATTTACACAGATTCTTCGCCTCTACGATATATTCGCCCATTACTTATCCCTCCTGTCATAAAACGACTCTACCTTCGGAGCCTTCTCATGCATCAGCCAGCAGGACACCTTATGGCTCCCGCTTATCACCGTCTCCTTCGGCTTTTGCTCTTTACAGATAGGCATACAGTACTCACACCGGTCCGCAAACGGACAATGGTTCAGGGGCAGCAGAAGGTCCGGCGGCGTCCCTCCCAGTGCATACAGCTCCTTCTTCGACTCGCTCCCCAGCCTTGGAACTGACCTTAAAAGCGCCCAGGTATAGGGATGCCTACTCTCGTTAAAGATCTCCTTCGTCGTCCCTCTCTCCACTACCTCCCCGGCATACATGACCTGGATTCGGTCCGCAAAATTCGCCACCACTCCCAGGTCATGGGTTACCAGGATAATGGCTGTATTCATCTTCGTCTTTAATTCCATCATCAGGTCCATAATCTGAGCCTGAATCGTCACGTCCAGCGCCGTCGTGGGCTCGTCCGCAATCAGCACGTTGGGATTACATGCCAGCGCAATGGCTATCATTACCCTCTGGCGCATTCCTCCCGACATCTCATGGGGATAGTTGTCTATCCGCTTCTCCGGGCTTGGAATATTTACCATCTTCAGCATGTTGACGGCCTCTGCCTTTGCCGCTCCCTTATCCAGCTTCTTATGAATCATCAGACTCTCCATGATCTGCTTCCCCACGGTCATGGTTGGGTTCAGGGAAGTCATGGGGTCCTGGAAAATCATTCCCACTTCATCCCCTCGGAACTCGCACAGCTCCTTCTCGCTCATCTTCAATACATCTTTCCCGTTGCACAGAATCTTCGACTCCGGCTTAATCACCGCAAACGGCGGCTTTAACAGACGCAGAATGGACTTCGCCGTCACCGTCTTCCCGCAGCCTGACTCTCCTACGAACGCAAGGGTCTCTCCTTTGCTCAGTTCGAAACTGACTCCGCGTACTGCCTTTACCTCCCCGGCATATGTATTAAAGGAAACATTCAAATTCTCTACTTCTAATATTTTTTCTTTTTCCATATCCGTCTCTCCTATTTACGTAATTTCGGGTCCAACGCATCCCGAAGGCCGTCGCCAAGCAGGGTAAACGACAGCATGGTCAAGGCTATCATCAGCGCCGGGAACAAAAGCTGGTACGGGTAGAACATGAAATTCTGCTGCGCCGCTGACGCAAGGGCTCCCCAACTGGTAGACGGCGGCTGGATTCCCAGCCCCACATAGCTTAAGAATGCCTCCGAAAATATATATCCCGGAATGTCAAAAGTAATGGCAACAATAATCATTCCAATGGTATTCGGTATCATATGCTTCAAAATAATCTTGATGGGCGCCACTCCTAAGGCGTTGGCCGCAAGCACATACTCCTGGGATTTCAGCTGCAGCATCTGCCCCCTCACAAGCCTTGCAATTCCGCACCACCCGGTCAGCGTCAAGGCCACCAGCATCGTTCCTAGGCTCTTGCTGTCCGTAATAACAGAGATCAGAATTACGATAATCAAGTAAGGGATACTTAACAGCACCTCTACGATACGCATCATGATATCATCCACAGCGCCTCCGAAATACGCCGCAATTCCTCCGTAGATACTTCCCACAACGCTGGCGATTACGGCTCCTAAGATACCGATGATAATAGATACCCGCCCCGCCTGCCATACTCTGGCAAACAAGTCTCTTCCCAGGTCGTCCGTACCAAACCAGTGATCGGCGCTCGGCCCCTTGTTTATGGCGTCCGAATCAATCTGCTCAAATTCATAGCCGCTGATTGCCGGCCCAAAGATAATAAAGAAGATAAGTATCAGCAGAATTATCAGCGCCACGAACGCAACCTTGTTCTCCCGAAGCCTCCTCCATGCGTCCCGCCAGTAGCCGATCCGGGGCCTTGAGGGAGCTTCCGCATCCTTATCAATCCCGATGATTTTAAATTTCTCATCAGGTATATTTTCCATCATATCTGTCACCTCATGATTTACCGTCATATGCTCTTCCTCCTACTTCACACGGATTCTCGGGTCCATCAGGCTGTAGGCGATATCCACCACCAGCTGCACGAACACGAACAGCGCCGCCGCAAAAATCGTCGTCCCGATAATCATCGTATAATCTCTGTCATTGATTGAGTTAATATAGTAGAATCCAAGTCCCGGAATACCGAAAATCTTCTCTACTACAAAGGAACCCGTGAAGATACCGGATACCTGCCCTACCAGAAGAGTCATACAGGGCAGGAAGGCATTCTTAAGGACATGCCTTTTCACAACATTGAACCTGCTTACACCCTTGGCCTCCGCCGTTAAGATGTAGTCCTGCCCCATCACGTCCAGCATGTTCGATTTCACATAACGGGCATAGGTGGCGATAGTTCCAAAGCTCAATACCATAACCGGAAGGACAATGTTCTTCCAGCTTCCCCATCCCGTGGTGGGCAGCACCATCAGCTTCACGCTGAAAATATACTGAAGCACTGACGCCAGCACAAAGACGGGCACCGTAATCCCAAGAATCGCGATAAACATCACGATATAGTCCGGCCACCTGTTCTTATTGAGGGCGGCCACAATCCCAAGAAGGATACCGATTACAATCCCAAGAAGGAGGGCAAGGCCGCCGGGCTTTGCCGATACAGAGGAATTGGTCATCAAAGTGTCCGTAACCTCACGCCCGGGATACCGCAGAGACTCCCCCATCTCTCCCTTGGTAAGCAGGTTTTTCATGAAGATTACATACTGCTCCGGGGTGGATTTGTCCAGCCCGTATTTCTCATAATAGTTCGCCCTTGTCTGTTCCGGAAGGTTTCTCGCCATATGCGCAAGAGGGTCTCCGGGGATACTGTGCATCAGAAAGAAGGTTGCCGTAATAACGATAAACAGCGTAAGCAACATATATCCGACACGTTTTGCTATAAATTTTGCCATCTTTTTTCCCCCTAGTTCTTAATTCTATGACCATACCCAAAAGCTTACGCCGCTTTGGGTAATGGCTTATCTGCTATCCGTCTGACAGCTCGACTAAAGTTTTCTTTAAAAAAAGGGGCTCTTGGGAAATGACATACAACATTTTCCAACAACCCCATCTTAAAGCTACCTATCTTCCTTCAATATATATGTACTTTGCTCCGGAAGTTGACGTAAACTTCTCATCTACATTCTTCACGTAACTGTAACGGAATATGTGCTGCATTTCATTGACAAGCGGGCAGATGTTACATCCTTCTTCGAAGAGAATCTGCTCTGCCTGTGCATAAAGATCTACTCTCTTCGCCTCATCCATCTCTTTTCCTGCCTGTGCAATCAATGAATCAAATTCCTCGTTAGACCAGTTGGTCGGAATATTGCTGGAGTTCTCTGTGGTAAACAGGGAAATCATAGACATCGGGTCGTCGTAGTCCGTACTCCATGTCATGTTGCCCATCTGATACTCTCCGCTGTTGGTTTTCTGCTGGAAGGTGGACCATTCATTGAAATCCAGTTCAATATTGACGCCAAGAACGTCTTTATATTTCTGCTGTACGTACTCACCATAATTACGCGCCCACTGTGTAGTTGCGCTCAAAGAATACTTGACTGTAATTGAGGACGGATCGCTTCCTAATCCAAGCTCTTCCATTCCCTTAAGAAGAAGCTCCTTTGCATCCTCTTCCTTCGCCATCTTCTCAAGCGGTCCCTCTACCTGATCACGGTAGTCTCCAAGCTCGCCTGTAGAAACTGCCTGCGGCACCCACCAGTATGCCGGAATATGCATATCCTGATAAATGGTCTTCGCCATGTCTTCCCTGTCTACTGCCAGCACGAACGCTTTACGGATGTTCAGGTTACTGAACAGCTCATCCTTAACATTGAAGAAGTCAAAACGCATGGAAGGAATCACTGCATCGATTCTGTCCACGCCTTCCTTCTTGTCAAAACGTCCTACCCATTCCTCGGAACCTGTAGAACAGGTATCTAACTGTCCGCTGTCAAAGGAATTGAATACCGCCGTCTCATCATTGATGATTGCATAGTGAATCTTGTCCAATTTCACATTCTCCGCATCCCAGTATTCCTCATTCTTTACAAGGGTAATCTCGGAGTTATGTACCCATGAATCAATCTTAAAAGGTCCGTTTCCGATAAAATTCTCTGCCTCTGAGCCATAGGTCTCTCCGTACTTCTCTGCGAAATCCTGACGTACCGGATAACATGCTCTGGTGTCAGTCAGCGACATGAAATAAGGTGTTGGAGCTTCCAGCGTAATCTCCAGCGTCTTATCATCCACAACCTTCACTCCCAATTCTTCTACAGAAGCCTCTCCATTCACTACTTTAGAGCCGTTCTTAATAAAGCTTGCCGTAAAGAATGAGTTGGGAGAACCTGCATCCGGATTCAAGGTCTGCGTAATACCATAAGCGTAATCTGCCGCCGTTACTTCCTGCCCGTCAGACCACTTGTTATCGCGAATCTTGAACGTCCAAACCGTACCGTCATCATTGGATTCCCAGCTCTCTGCTCCTGCGGCCTCTCTCACCTGCTCTCCGTCCTTCTCAACAAGACGTGTGAGCGGCTCCATGGTATTAATCAGGATTCCTCGGCTGTAATTGTCATTCCCCTTGATGGAATCCAGCGTGGACGGCTCTGTCATGAGATAATTATTATAATACATCTCTTCTCCGCCTCCAGAACCTCCAGAACCGCCTGATGAGCCTCCGTCATCCTTACCGCCGCATGCCGCAAGTGATAATACCATTGTCGCCGTAAGCAGCGCTGCCACTAATTTCTTTTTCATAAATTAGCCCCCTTTATGCTTTTGGTTTTATTAAGTATAAATGATATCTATACCTAATATGCCTTTCGTCTATTATAGCAAATGCTACAGTTTTTGAATATAGATATTCAAAAAAATATGCAACTTTGTACAAGTTGCATATTTTTAAAACACAGTATTTGTTAAATATTACTCAAAGAATCTTACTATAGATTATTATACTATAGCAGACATAATATTTTATAGATAAAACCCGACATCAGACAAAAAGCTTCCCAAATTCCTTCCCAATACTCCCTGCATCATTTCCGCTTTCAATCTTGATTGCCGATGCCAGCAGGTTAATCAGCGCCATGGGCGCAGACGCTGTATTCAGGAACATCCTTGTCGTACTGCGAGCCGCAAGGAGCATGTCGGCATACTTGGCCACTTCCGCTTCCGGGCTGTCTGTGATGCTTAACACCTTCGCCCCCTTCTTTTTTGCATATCTGGCAATCTGTTCCGTCATAAAATAATAATCCGGAAAGGAAACCGCCACAAGAAGGGTACCCGCGTCAATGGCAGGCAGCGTCGCAAAAACACTTTCATTCAACTCCGGATTTGTAATGATGGTAGGAATCTGCACGCCGCCAAGGTCCGAAGCAAGCCATTGGCAGAGGATATGGGACATCCCCCTCCCACATAATATAATCTTGGAATATTCCAGGAAAAGCCTTGCTGCTTTCATAATCTGCCGGCTGTCAAAGTTCCTGGCATATTCGTCCATTAACCCTCTCTCTTCCATGCAGATTTCTGTCAGCAGCCGTTCTTTATCGCTTAACTCATACTCCGGCAAGGATATGTTAAAGTAGTCATTCTGGCTGTACAATACCATCCGCCGATTGACATTGATATACTTACGCACCTCATACTTTACCTCATTAAAGCTGTTATACCCCAGAACCCTGCAGGCATTGAGAATCGTAATCTCTGTGATTCCCAACTCCTTGCTCATCTCCTTCAAAGTAATAAACGCCATGGTATCAATATTCTCTTTGATATAGTCTGCAACTTGCCTCTGTTTCTTCGTCATAGACAGATAATGCTTATCAATCTGCATGATGATATCCATTTCCATTTGTCCTGTATCCTGCTCTTTCTCATAATAAGAAAATTATACTATTTTTTGAATTTTTTCGCAACAGGTCTTGCATATTTCATTGAATAGGTTTATTATAGTAAATACTATATTTTTAATTCTACAAAGGGGGATTTTATATGAAAGACTATATTTTGGAGCAATTATCGACACTTACATCCATTCCAAGTCCCTCCGGATATACCCAAAGGATTACAGACCACGTAATGGGGAAACTGCGTGACCTTGGATACCTGCCGGAGCGTTCAAACAAAGGAAACGTAACGGTAACTCTCGGCGGGTCCGGCAACCCGCTTGTCTTGTCCGCGCATCTGGATACACTTGGAGCCATGGTCCGGAAGATTAAGGATAACGGACATCTCCGCCCTACCACCATCGGCGGACATCAGTGGGATACCTGCGACGGTGAGAATTGTACGGTACATACCCGGGACGGCCGCACCTATACAGGAGTTGTATTGAATACCGATCCGTCTACACACGTAGCAGACAAGAAGAAGGATAAAACAGAACACCATATGGAGATTCTGCTGGATGAGAACGTTCATTCCAAAAAGGGAGTAAAAAAGCTGGGAATCCACAACGGGGATTTCATTGCAATGGAACCGCGCACAGTTGTAACTGAGAGCGGCTATATCAAAAGCCGTTTCCTGGATGACAAGCTCTCCGCCGCCATTCTTCTGGGGCTGGCAAAGGCAGTGCAGGCAGGCGAGATTACTTTAAGCCGCAAGGTGACGCTTCTGTTTACGGTATATGAAGAAGTGGGACATGGCGCTTCCTGTCTTCCGTCTGACACAGAAGAGATTGTTTCCGTAGACATGGGATGTGTGGGCGACGGTCTGGACTGTACCGAGCATAAAGTTTCCATCTGTGCAAAGGATTCTGTGGGACCTTACGATTATGAGCTTACCACCAGACTGGTGGAGCTTGCCAAAGAGTTTGAGATTGATTATGCTATTGACATCTATCCCCACTATACCTCTGACGCAGACGCCGCACTGAAAAGCGGGTATGACATCCGCCATGGGCTGATTGGACCTGGGGTGTATGCTTCTCACAACTATGAGCGCTCACATACGGATGGAATGATGAATACTTATCATTTGCTGAAGGCTTTTGTCACACAATAAAACGCGAATTAGGGGCTTCTAGCCCCTGTTTTTTTACACATAATCCTCCATCAACAAAAATTCTCTAATATTTTTATGTTTGATTCCGTTACGGCTCCGATTGATTTCATCCATACTCACGACATATTTGGGATAATTATCCGCAATTCGCTCTAATACACCAAATTCCCGTTCCATTGTCTCATTACCGGCAAGAAGATAAGCGACTTGGACATAGAGAAATTCGCTTCCTCTGCGTGCAACAAAATCCACCTCCAAAGCCCCTGCCTTCCCGATTCTCACCTCATACCTTCGGCGCAGTAATTCCATATATACAATATTTTCCAAAATCTGATTGATGTCCCGCATGTTATTCCCATAGATTGCCTCCCGGATACCATGGTCTGTCAGATAAATCTTTTCCTGAAACTTAAGAAGCTGTTTTCCAATCACATCCTCTCTGGGGACAAGATGCAGCAGACAGGCGCTCTTACAATAGTCTATATAATTATACAGGGTTTCTGTGGAGATTCCCCGTTTTTCACTCTTTAGATATCTGGTAATACTTGAAGCTGAAAACGGATTTCCTACATTCGCAATAAAATACAGGATTTTTGTACTCCCTGTTCCAACAATTCTTCTTTTATCAGTTCCAGCATGACTGACTTTCCGCATCTTCGGATTCCTGTCAGCACTTTCACAATATTTTTCCCTATAAAAGGACGGATACGTCTCATATACAATTCCCGTTTAATCATCGTACCTACCTCCTTGTTATTATTGTACTGTTTAGTATTTATAACCAATTTTATACCAATTATACCGAAAATTCAATCAAAATATGGGGATAGTTTTCGATATATCGAAAACTATCCCCATATTAATATAACTCTTTTTTATTTAAAGAGGCTGTCTGTCGACAGCCCCATATTTTCCTTCCTGCAATTCTCCTACCATTCTTCCTTCCCGCACATATGGCAGGCCACGAAATGCCCCGGCTCTGCCTCCTTTAGCTCCGGCATCTCCTTATCGCAGATATCCTTCGCATACTTGCACCTTCCCTTAAAACG
>CATLIP010000041.1 GCA_949957035.1 uncultured Lachnospiraceae bacterium | reverse complement strand
CGGCAGGGGATGAAGCAGCTTCTGAGCGAAGATTATGAGATTGGGTTGGCGTCGTCGGGAGTGTCTGCAATCCGTTCGATTGCCATGGATCGCCCGGATCTGGTGCTGTTGGATTATGAGATGCCGGTGTGTGACGGAAAGCAGGTATTGGAAATGATTCGTTCGGAGGCGGATTTCGCTAATCTGCCAATCATCTTCCTGACCGGACGGACGGATCCGGCCACTGTGAAGAAGCTGGTAGCTTTGAAGCCGGACGGATATCTGGCGAAATATCTGAAGCCGGAAGAGATTAAGAAGAAGATAGATGCCTATTTTGAGAAGAAGAAGGCTTAAAGCTTCTCGGTTATAAAGAATTAAGTTGGATGAGTCTGTTGCAAAATAGTAGAGACTCATCCAATTTTGATGATATAGGAAACTTCGTTCCCGATACCACCTTTATTCCATAGGGGGATTATATCAGATATGCAGCAGCGGTCTCGCAAATGAAAACTACGATACAGCATAATGCGGCGATTCCCATCATATTAATTCCCCGCCATGCGGCGATAATTCCCGCAGCCAACGCCAGGATGCCGGCTATGGGAACCTGCGGCGCCGTAATGATGGCTGGAAATGTCATGACTGCCAGAGTCACATAGGGGACATAATAGAGGAATGAGCGTATCAGCGGATTTTTAATCTTTCCGCGGATTAGGGTCAGCGGAAGTACGCGTATAAGGCAGGATACCGCCGCTGCAACTAATATGTAGAGGTAGATATTATGCGTCATATTCTGCCGCCTCCTTATTGGATTTGCTTTTCGTAGGCTGTTCTTCTTCCTCTTTTACAGGGAAAAGTACGGCGGCAAGTCCTGCAATTAGTACGGTTAAGAGGCTAATCTTCATACTGTCGGACATGCTGTCAAAAAGAGGAATCTTAGATACGGCAAAGCTTGCCCCAAAGCTTGCAATCACCACACCCCCGACGATTTTATCTGTCTTGGAAGCAGGAATGATGATTGCCACGAACATGCCGTATAGTGCGACACTCAAGGCGCTGACAATGGATGCAGGCAGGACGTTGCCAGCCACAATCCCCAGGGCAGTACCAAGAGCCCAGCTTGGAAGAGCAATAGCCATTGCCCCGGAGTTATAGTAGGGATTCAGCCTTCCAATCCGTCCGATGCTGATTCCGAAAATCTCGTCCGTAATCCCAAAACCTACCAGAAATCGATGTATGAAAGAGGTATTCGAATCAAACTTCTGACTCAAGGCACAGCTCATCAACAGATATCGGATATTCGTAACCAGAATGACAAAAGCCATCTCGATATAAGGCGCATTGGCTAAGATAACCGTAAATTCAGCATACTCCCCGGCCGAGGCATGGTTCAAGATACTGGACAGAAAGCCCTGAAAGGGGTTCAGCCCTGCTTTTTTTGCCACGATTCCCAGTGAAAATGCTACCGCAAAGTAGCCCAGAGCAATGGGGATTCCGTCTCTTATTCCATTGGTAAATGCATTCTTATTCCGATTCATGTTCCGCTCCGTTTCTTAGAGCAAATTCACGATAAGCCTCTCCATCCAGATTCTTCCATGTAAATATTCCGTCTTCCAGCATCACATAGCTATGTTGGCTTCCATCCTTAGGAATGGAGATAGAGCCGGGGTTCAAATAGTAGTATCTGCCGTCGATGTTTTCAGCCGCAGGGACATGGGTATGGCCATGAAGCAGGATGTCTCCCGCCTTTAGCATGGGCGGATTGGCAGTATTATGGACGTGTCCATGGGTTGCAAAAATCATATATCCCTGATCATATAGGATGCAGTAGTCAGCAAGGATTGGAAATTCCAATACCATTTGGTCTACGTCTGTGTCACAGTTCCCACGGACACATAGAAGTTCTTCTTTCATAGCGTTGAGAAGGTCAATGACTTCTTTGGGTGCATATCCTTTTGGCAGGTCATTTCTCGGGCCGTGGTAGAGGATATCGCCAAGGAGAAGCAGTTTGTCAGGCTGTTCGATTTTGTAACGTTCCAGTAATTGTTTGAGATAGTAAGCGCTGCCGTGAATGTCAGATGCAATCATTATTTTCATGGTATAAAAAGTCCTTTCCTAAAATATGGATGAGAGAATCGATATTTGTCGATTCTCTTCACATAGTATAGCTTGTATGATGACGGGATTCAAGGAGATTTAGAAAAAACGTTGGATAAATAGAACGCTTCTTGTATAATAGGAGTTACAAGGTAAGAGGGAGGGAGAATAATGGAGAAAGACACATCCGGTACGATTCGGCGTGCCGAACATTTTCAGATAGTATTGATTGGAGAGGGCCTTGTGGTGGGAGGCATAGCGGGGCTTGTCATCGTACTGTACAGGATGTTTCTGGAGTACGCAGGCCAATGGCTAAAGATGATTCTGGAATTTTGCAGAGGAAATCCGGTACGGATTGCAGGATGGTTTCTGGTGCTTCTGATTCTGGCATGGCTGGTGGGAAGACTTTTGAAGTATGAACCCATGATATCAGGCAGCGGGATTCCTCAGCTTGAAGGGGAGATGACGGGCAGACTGGATCAGCGATGGTGGCGGGTCCTTCCGGCAAAATTCCTCGGTGGCTTTCTGTGTCTATTGGGAGGTCTGGCGTTAGGCAGGGAGGGCCCCTCTATTCAGTTGGGGGCAATGGTAGGAAAAGGAGTCTCTAAGGGAATGGAGAGAGGAGTGACGGAGGAAAAATATCTTCTGACCTGCGGAGCCAGCGCGGGGCTTGCGGCAGCGTTCCATGCGCCGCTTGCGGGGGTAATGTTCTCTTTGGAAGAGGTGCATAAGAATTTCTCGGTATCCGTACTGGTTTCGGTTATGACAGCTTCCTTATCGGCTGATTTTATGGCGTCTACCGTCATGGGGATGGAGTCTGTGTTTCAGTTTCAAATTGTCAGGGCGTTACCGCCGGAGCACTTTGGGATGATTTTGGTATTAGGAATTGTCTTAGGGGCGCTGGGGGCGTTCTATAACTGGTTTACCCTTAAGGTGCAGTCCCTTTACCGCAATGCGAAGGGGCTGAGTGTGACACAGAAGCTCATGATTCCTTTTCTTTGTGCTGGTATACTTGGGTTTACCATGCCGGAATTTTTAGGCAGCGGACATGCCTTGCTTGACTATCTGACGACGGAGGATGTCATGCTCGGGACGATACTTTTTATTCTGGTGGGAAGATTTATCTTCTCGGCAGTCTGCTTTGGCTCCGGGGCTCCGGGGGGCATATTCTTTCCGCTGCTGGTGTTAGGCGGATTTATCGGAGGCGCTTTTGCAACCGTTGGCGTACATTATATGGGGCTGGATATGATGTACATCAACAATTTTGTAGTGCTTGCCATGGCAGGATATTTTGCGGCGATCGTGCGTGCTCCTTTGACAGGAATTATACTAATCTTTGAGATGACAGGATCCATGAGTCAGATGATGACGCTGTCTATTGTCTCGGTCGTCGCGTATATGGTGGCGACGCTGCTTCGTTCGAAGCCAATTTATGAGAGCCTTCTGGAAAGAATATTGGAGCAGCAGACCGGGGAAAAGATTGTGGACCATGGACAGAAGGTGCTTCAGAATTTTGTGGTGCCTCAAGGCTCAAGGCTTGAGGAGGCGTTAATCAGGGAGATTGAATGGCCGGAAAACTGCCTGATAGTGGCCATACAGCGAGGTTCTGAAGAGATTATCCCAAGAGGAAGTACGAGGATGCAGACCGGCGACGTTATAGTGGCAATGACGAATGAGCGCGAAATAGCAGCCTTGCATGACGGAATGGAGAAACTGTGCAGAGAGGCGTTTTGAGAGATAATCAAGTATGAAAATAGAAGAGGCCGGCTTAGAAGCCGACCGTCCTTCCTTTTTCCATTCTTGTAAGCTGCCGTTCCCCTTCATCCGCGATGGTACGGAAGTCCTGAATGGTCTGTGCCATCTGAGGTAAGGCTTTTGACTTGTAGGTGCTAATATCATCCAGGGCAGACAGGGTATCTGCAAATGCCTGCTTCAAGGTATCCGGTGAGATGCTTGCTTCTACCGCCTCCCGTTGGATAGCGGTTCCCTGCTCCTTCAGCATCCGGGATGTAGCGCTAATCATGTTGTTCGTGGTTGCATTGAGCATCTGGACCTTTTCCAAAACAATCTTCTGGTTGTACAACGCGCCTGCAACTGTGACTGCCACACGAAGGGCGGCGATTGTCACCGTCTGCGCCCGGTCGACGGCGCGAATCAGCTCAAGGTTATTCTTTCGAATCACTTCCATTGCGATGATTCCCTGCTGGTTCACTACCAGTAATTGCTGGAAATCCATGAGCCTTTGGCGGAGGGGGAAGATAATCTCCTCCTCCACGAATTTGATTCGTTCCTCGGAATCCCCGGAAATCTTTGCATTTTCCACAGCATTTGCCAGATAGCTGTCCAGTTGTGAGCCCAGTTCAATCTTCTGGGTCAGCTGCTTCGTCAAATCCCGCATTGCTGCCTGCTCGATTTCCAGAGTAGTATTGTCATTCTTTAATACAGTACGCCCTTTTTCCAGCGTTTTCACGATACCCGCAATCTCCGCGTCGGCGGTCTTAAACCTCTCAAAATAGCGTCGGATTGGATTAAATACCTTCCCGAGAACCCCGGTTTTAGTAAAATCCAGACCGGATGGGTCCAAATCCCGCATCTTGATGGACAGCTCCTCAAGCCCCTTTGCGACTTCGCCGGATTCACCTCCGGCGCGGCTAAATTCGCCCATCCTCTTCTGCAGAATATTGTTTTTAGCCTGTGACTGCCGTACCAAATCTGAGCCAAAGGTCTCGACTACCTGAACAAACTCCCGGCGTTGTGAAAGGGAATCTAAATCTACTGCCATAATCTGGTCGGCTTTGTCCTTGACCACGTTGGTAATGACGGTCTTTTCTTCCGGCGTGGGCGCCAATTCTGCGGCCACTTCCTTCTTGATAGTTTCTGTGTCTGGTAAATCCAGTGAAAATCCGCTCATAGTTTTCCTCCTTATCTGGTATTTCGTCCGTCTACATATTAGCATTAAATAATGTTTTAAGCTGATAAACAACATCGTCTGTGGATGCGTCGATGCTCGCCGCCTCATTGACAGAGCTGATACTCTGCAGGGCTGATAAATCGGCATTATATCCGATTGTATATACCGGGATCTTCAAGCCGCTTAAAACCTCCCGGATATCATTCAGGTTGTACCCCACATTGGTCTCGCCGTCGCTTAAAACAAAAAGCATGGGTTTTGCATCCGGGTATTCTTCCATCTGTTTTCGAATCATATCAAGCGCCACACAGATCGCGTCAAAGGTGGCGGTACCTCCGGAAGCGTACAGATTCTCAACACTTCCCTTAAAATATGTCTGCTGCTCCAGATTAAACTGCCCGATGGGAAGTTCGATGGTCACGTCGTCCGCATAACTTACAAGACCGATATAATTCTCCGGGTTGATGTATTTCATACTGTTAATCAATGAAGTCTGAAGGGCAATCAGGGGCTCGCCGTCCATACTGCCGGAAACATCCGTTACAAATACGCCGATAACCGGCCTGCCGTTATCTTTGTTGGTCTTATAAAGCTTCTGAGCGGCTGTGAGAATATCACCTGCAACCGGTTCATATTCGCAGGAATAGTCTGCCATTCCGTTGAAACCATATTCCGCTGCCCGGGCTTTGGCCTTATCTGTGGCACAGTACTCTGCGAAAAGCTTAAGAATCTCTTTCTTCTCCGGACTGGCAGATTCTACGCTCACCAGCGGATTGTCATGGCGGTAGCCGTAGGGAGTAAATTTATAGTTACTGGACAACATGGTGTCGTTCTGGTAGGATTGATACTCCATGATAAAGCCGTCCAGAGAGCCTTTCTCCGCCGCTTCACGCATCTGCATGGTGGTCAGTGCAACAAAAGGAACATTCTTCTGGAATTTTCGGAACCCTTCAGTGGCAGTCTCGGACAGAGGGTTGTTCAGGTCGTACCGTTTCAGTGTACAGATTAGGAAATTTAATCCGGCGCTGCTTGCAAATGGATTGGTGTAGCCCATTGCAAATTCTCCTGCTTCTGTGGCCTCTGTTATGGCTTTTAAGTCCACGCTTCCGTACTTTTCCACAATCTGGTCATAGGTTTTGGAGGAGAGCAGGATTCCGGCAACATTTCCCACCAGACTTTCGGAAATAGTTTCAGTGGCCGTCCCTCGCGCATTCAGCATGTCCACCCAGAGCATGTTAGAGGGGGCGTAGCCTTCCGGAACTGCTTTCCCGGTTGCAATGTAATCCAACGCCTGACCGCTGTTGACGTTGCGGATTTGGATGGAAACCTTCTGCCCGCCTACCTCATAGGACTGTTCATTAAATTCCTCTGCCATCTCGCAGAGCCAGCCGTCCGTTCCGCTGCCGGCCTTCTCCGGAGAGGAATAAATCTCGGCGTAAAGGCCGGTGACTGCCTCCACTTCTACCTTACAGGTGTCGATATCAGGGAGTTCGTCGGCTTCATCCTCGGCAGAGTCGAACTCGATTGGGGACTTGACCGGTGTTCCGGTCTCCGGGTTAATCTTGTCCACCATCTTCGCAAGGCGCTTTTCGGCGCTTTCTTCTGATATCACTTTTTCTGATTTCCCGATATTGCGTGTGACATAGATGCCGCCGAAGACTGCGGCGCATACAAGTACAATGACACAGGCCAATATTCCTATGGTTTTCTTGTTCATTATGTAGTCCTCCTACTCGTAATACTTTGTTTCGTCAATGAGGCGTTCGATTTCACCAATCAGTTCATTATTCAGAGCTGTATCCTCCCCGGAGGAGGCTTGGGAGATTTCCATTGCCAATGCGTCTAATTTCAGAAGAATCTTTTCATTGTGGGCTATGGTCGAGCGGACATTGTCAAAATTCTTCTGATACAGCCTTAATTGTTCTTCCTGAATGTCATCGGGGATGTCGTCCTCTCGGTAATGCGTCAGCCTGCCATATTCTTTTTCATCAAAGAGCCGCATTCGATTTGCCATCACAACTACATTTTTGATGGCAGAGGATTCTGCCGCCGCCGCAACGCTGTCAAATTTCTCAAAGCTTAAGGTTCCCCGGGTAAATTTTTGGGCCAGGATTTGTGAAAGCCGCTGTCTGCACTGAAAGATGCGGTCAAGCTGCTCGGAAGCTGTCCTTGCCAGACTGCCGAAATATTTCCCTTCCCAGTGGCTTCTGAGAATATCCTTGGCTTTGTCAAGGTCGTGGACGTCGTCTTCCATGACGGGTTTTCGGTCAGGCTCCTTGAGAAGTCGAATATTAATCAGAAAGAAGGCTAATATGAGGAGAAGAGCCGCGATGATGGACATTCCCGCCCGAAAAATACTGTAATCTGACAGCCGCAGATTTATCAGTCCCGGAGAATACAAGACGACGGCAGCGGCCGCGATGGATAGATTGGCTAAGATTAATTTTAGATATTTTTTCATACATCCCCTCCCATTTTGCTTAAGTATATAAGCAGTAACATATATTCTACATTATACGACACATATTGATTTCTGACAAGTTGGCAGTTTCTTACAAGAAAACAATATTTTCAATAGAGAAAGGCGTCGTTCGGAATCTAAATTTAAAAATATCTGAGAAATTTTGGCGAAATGCAAAGTAAGGTTGCTATTATGAAAAAAGATGCTATAATGGTTAAAAAAGAACATTTGGAATAGAAAGACTATATCAAAAAAGCTAAGAATAAATAATATTCTTAGCTCGTAGTAAGAAGCAGATAACGGGAATCGAACCCGCCTCTCCAGCTTGGGAAGCTAGCATTCTACCAATGAACTATATCTGCATGTCAATGATTATAGCATCTCTTTTCGGAAAAAGCAATCATTTTTCCAAATTAAGAAAAAATTCATAATTTCTATCGAAAATGTTTGGATTTCAGACTTATAATGATGAAAGATATGCTAGGAGGAATCTATGGACAAAGTAATAGAAGTAAAAAGTCTTTATAAGTTGTACCGGGTAGGCGACGAGGTCGTGCGCGCGTTGGACGGAGTAGGGTTCGAGATTTTTAAGGGAGAATTTTGTGCAATCGTGGGTACGTCGGGGTCCGGGAAGTCTACGCTTTTGAATATGCTTGCGGGACTTGAAAAACCTACCAAGGGCAGTGTGGTAATTGCGGGGCAGCACATTGAGAATCTGACAGAAGAGCAGCTGGTGCGGTTTAGGCGGGACAATGTAGGATTTATTTTCCAGTCCTTCCATCTTCTTGGAACTATGAACGCTGTGGAGAATGTGGCGTTACCCTTAAGTTTCAGGGGCGTCCCGCGGGATGTGCGGATGCGTAAGGCGGATAAGATGCTTGATTTGGTGAAGCTTAAGAAGCATAAGAAGCATCTGCCAAACCAGATGTCGGGCGGTCAGCAGCAGCGGGTGGGCGTTGCGAGAGCGCTGGTAGTGGACCCCAAGATTATATTTGCGGATGAGCCGACCGGGAATCTGGATTCCCACACATCAGAGGAGGTCATGCAGCTGATGCAGCAGGTGGTGCGCAAGCAGAATAAAACGCTTGTCATGGTTACACATGACGCACATCTGGCTACATATGCGGACAGAGTCTTTCATATCCGGGACGGAAAGATTCTTAAGATTGAAGATAACCGGAAGATTGCATTACAGGGAGGACTGAAAGGATGAAAAGATTAAGAAGGCTTCTGGCGGGAGTATGTTTGGCGGCGCTGTCGGTGACGGTGATGATGCCGGAGAAGGTACAGGCAGAAGAGGTACAGACGGTAGAAAATACGTCTGTGGAAACGAAGCGTGCAAGCGGCATCTCAATTGCATCTGAGGAGAACAGGGTGCCCACATTTGAGGCAGGAAAATCCACGACTTGGACGTTGATTGTACATAATAATTCCGGCGTAGATTTGACCGACGCCGTCTTATCCCCAAGCCTTGGGGATAAGAATGAAGAATGGCCTTTTAATACGGAATATCAGAGCTACGCAAGGGAATTGAATATAAAAAACGGTGAGTCGCAGGCAGTTTCCTTTGAATTTACCCAGAGAGAAGATGTTACTACGTCAAGGCACACCTTACAGTTTAACGTATACGTACAGGGAGAACCGGATGCGGTGGTTTCACAGAAGTTTTACGCAAACACGACTGCAAAACCGGCAGAAATCCCGGACCCGCCGGCAGATAAAACCCCAATCCCCAATCCGGACGACCAGATAACAGGAGATGGAATGGACTTCCCGTCGGTAGACGCAGGCGGATTCAGCAATGGTGGCGCTTCTTTCAGCGGCGGAGGCGGTTCCGGTTCAGAGGGGTCAACTTCTGTACCGAGAGTGATTGTCACTGGATTTAAGACGGAACCGGCGGAGGTGCGCGCAGGAGATAATTTTACCCTGACCATTCATCTGAAGAATACGTCCAAGGCTACGAGGGTACGCAATATGCTCTTTGACTTAAGCGCGCCTACGGAAGGTACTGACGCCCAGACCGTAGCGCCGGCGTTCCTTCCGTCGTCAGGCTCCAGTTCTATTTATCTGGATGGAATCAAGGCAAACGGAGCGGCGGATATTTCCATTCAGCTCAATGCCAAGGCGGATTTGCTGCAGAAACCCTACAGTGTGGATTTGTCCATGAAATACGAGGATAACGACGGCGCGCAGATTGACGCCGCATCCAGTATCTCCATTCCGGTAAAGCAGGATGCAAGGTTTGAGTTCAGCGACTTTGAGATTAGCCCAGAGAGTATTTCCGTAGGCGACGAGGCGAATGTTATGTGTAACCTCTATAATTTGGGAAGGATTAAGCTCTATAATGTCAAGGCTACCTTCGAGGGAGCCTGCATCAAGAAGGAAGAGGTATTTCTGGGCAATGTAGAGTCTGGTGCAACAGCCTCGATTGACGCGATGCTGGAAGGCGCGCAGGCAACGGCAGGACCGGCCAATGTAACCATGACGGTGAGTTATGAAGACGAAGCAGGCAAGCTTTCTACGACTACGAAGGAACTGCAGATTGAAGTCATGGAGATGATGGAAGATATGTCCATGATGTCAGGCATGGATATGCCGGAAGAGGAAAAAGGATTTCCGGTGATTCCGGTGGCAGTCATCGCAGGGATTGTTCTGGTGATTATTATCATTGTAGTTGTCAGAAAGAAGAGAAAGAAACGGCAGAGATTGAATGAAGAGGAGGAGTTACTGGATGAGCTGGATAGATCTTCTGAGGATGAGCGGTAGCAATCTAAAGCGGAGGAAACTTCGAACCTTTCTGACTGTCCTCGGAGTGATTATTGGTACAGCGTCCATCGTCGTCATGATTTCGCTGGGGCTGGGGCTGCAGGAGTCTCTCTACCGGGAGGTGGAAAGCTCCGGCGGTCTGACCAGTATCAAGGTAACGGGAGCCGGAGCCGGCGACTCTATGTTCTCCTATTCGTCCGGCGGCGAAGACGGTGAAGAATCGAAGAAATATATTAACGACCGTGCAATTGGAGAGCTTGCCCAGGTAGAGCATGTGACTATCGCTTCTCCGGTATATGAGATGTGGGTGAACATGATAAAAGGCAAATACGAGGGCTCTGGACAGCTTGTGGGCATGACCCCGGAGGGGCTGGCGGCAAAAAATATTCCGCTGGGGGAAGGTACGCTTCCGACATCTGGGGGCAGCACGCTGGAATTGGTATACGGTAACGGAATCCCTACGATGTTCTATGAGAAGGGAACGGGAAACAGCTATTATGATACCATGGAGGTGCCGGATATTGATTTCCTTCATGACTCCATTTTCTTGATTCTGGATCAGGACGGATACTATAATAGTATGGGAAGTGGAATGGATATGGGAAGCGATGAGAGTGGAGAACAGATGGCAAAGTCCAAGACTGTGCAGAAACATGTGGTAAGAGCCAGTGGTATGGTAGAAGGCGGACCGGAGGAGTATAATGCCAATTATTATTATATTTACTGCGATTTGGATACATTGAAACAGATTTTGAAGAAAGAATTTTCCGGAAGGGTAATTCCGGGACAGCCGACTACAAAATCGGGAAAACCGTATAAGGAATTCTGCTATTCTTACGCCCAGGTCAATGTAGACGATATTGAAAATGTCGATGCAGTAGCGGCAGCGATCCGTGAAATGGGCTACAATGTGGAGACGAATGCGGAATACCTGAACAGTATGAAGAGCCAGTTTGCCATTATTCAGGCAGTGCTGGGCGGAATCGGAGCGGTCTCCCTGTTTGTTGCGGCTATCGGAATCGCCAATACGATGATGATGTCCATCTACGAACGGACCAAGGAGATTGGCGTCATCAAGGTACTGGGTTGCAGCCTGAAGAATATTAAGCAGATGTTCCTGCTGGAAGCGGCGTTTATCGGACTCATGGGCGGTGCGATTGGAAATGTCTTGAGCTTCCTGATGTCGTCGGTCATCAATTTCCTCACCGGAAATGGGGCGGCAATGGGATTTGACGGGAATATTTCTTATATCCCTGTGTGGCTGGTGCTGCTGTCCATGGGATTCGCGATGCTGGTGGGTGTGATTGCAGGATATTTCCCGGCGCTGCGCGCTATGAAGCTTAGCCCGCTTGCGGCGATCCGGAACGAGTAGTGAATCCTCATTCCTCAATAATATGGATTTCAAGATAGTCGAAATCAATCATGTCCACGAAATTATCCTGTGTAAACCGTGTCTTGTCATGACGCTTAAATTCGTCAATCGTCGCATCCAGCCAGATTGGTTTGCTCAGATCGAATTCGTAGCATATAGCGTCTAATGCGTTAAAAATCTTATGTGTCCGGGTATCGTCCGTATCATCACAGACGACGGTGTCCCGGACCATTCTGTTATCCTTGAATTCTTTTCCCCATAAACGAAACATAAGCGTACCTCATTTCCTTAAAATATCATGACAAGTATAGCTGTTTTTCATGCGGCTGTAAAGAGGTTTCAAATCTTTGCTATACAAATCCGGGAAGAGGGATTATAATAACTATGAAAGCGGGGATGATTGGATGATTGGAACAGGAAGGATACATGTATACTATGGAGATGGGAAGGGAAAGACCACCGCAGCCGTCGGGCTTGCCGTGCGGGCTGTAGGAGCGGGGCTAAAGGTGCTGGTGTTCCAGTTCCTAAAGGACAACTCTTCCAGTGAGAGAAAGGTGCTCGAAGCGCTCCCTAATGTTACCTGTCTGCCGGGGAGAAAGCAGGTGAAGTTCGTAAGCAATATGAACCGTGACGAACGGGCAGAACTTCGCCATTACAATAATAAGGCCTTGGATGAGATTATAAAGTTCTGCGGGCCTTTCGATATGCTTCTGTTGGATGAAGTATTGTGTGCCTTGCAGTTGGACGTGATCAGTGAAGAGAAACTAATCAGTTTCATTCAGCATAAGCCGAGAGGCTTAGAAATCGTAATGACGGGCCATGAGGTCACGGACAGCCTGCTTGAGATGGCGGACTATGCCACGGAAATCCGGAAGGTCAAGCATCAGTTCGATTTAGGGCGTTCAGCGAGGCAGGGGATAGAATTCTAACGTATCTGTTTTTTCTTGATGATTTTTAAGATAATTTACAAATGTAACCACTTTCTTAAATAAATGTGAATTTCATGACATACCTTGATTCATATGGTATACTAAGGACAGTACGAATTAACTCTTCGGTATGAGAGGAGAGATACTATATGGAGAATGCAATAAAGAATTATGAGGATGTAGACAGTTGGAAGACTATTATGTTCCTGTATAACTCAGCATTGAAGGAAGTTGGAACGAAGCTAGAGATACTGA
>CATLIP010000040.1 GCA_949957035.1 uncultured Lachnospiraceae bacterium | reverse complement strand
ATTTGGTTCGAAAGCGAGACGGTTGCCTATGGCAAGTGGTATCTTCAGGATGATTTGCTCTTTGACAAAGGTGATCCATATGAGGGGCTGGAAATTAGAGGTTCTGCAATCTATACAGACAAATATGTGAAGATTGACGGACAATGGCTGATTCAGGATACAGGCTATCTGCGGGTTTTCGAGGAGTCATCACAGCGCGACGCTTCACATAAGGTTCGTATCAGCATGTTCCGCCCGGCTACAAAGAAAAAGAAAATAATCAAGAGAAAAACTGTAAAAGAAGAGTAATTCTGACAGCTACATATGCCGCTGTGCCTGTTTTGGTATGGCGGCATATTTGCGAAAAAGATAGATACCGACTGGGGAGGCGAAAAAAATGCTGCGCAATCTTCGTAGAAAAATATATAAAAAAATCCGTTTTGAGACATGGTACCGCAAGGCGTATTATTATCACCGCAAACGGGATGAAATGGACGAAATCATTGAGAAATACAGGGGGCCGGAAGTGTTTGAAGACCGTCGGTATCTATGTTCTCTGCGTCGGGATATGATTCGCAGCCTCTTTAAATATGGTTCTTACTACAGCGAATATTTCCTCTTTGGGTATGAAGAAGAAAAGAGTCCTGAATACAGAGCCTCTTTTATCACAGAGGGGATACGGATGAGCTTCTACCCCCGCATGAATCTGAGGAAAAATACAGACCTTTTGGAAAATAAATACAGGACCTATAAGAAATTTCAGGATATGTTCAAGCGGGAGGTCATCCGTATCAAAAAGAACGAGGAGCCAACCGAAGAAAACATAAAAAAATTAGAAGAATTTGCAGCCCGCCACGAGAATTTTGTGGTAAAGCCGGTATATGCGGCTTTTGGAACTGCTGTGAGAATCGAAAATATCGCCATGTACGATTCGGCGGAGGATGCCCATAACCGCTATCGAAAGAACGGCGTTGTCATAGAAGAATTGATTGAACAGGGGGAAGAGATGGCATGTATTCATCCGGGCTCAGTCAATACGCTGAGGATTCCGACGGTGATTATTAAAAATGCAAATGGAGAGCCCGAGATTAAGCTGTTTCATCCTTCCCTGAGAATGGGAAGAGATGGAAGTTTTGTAGATAATTTCAGCGCCGGAGGAGTCAGCGCGCTTATTGACCCGGAAACCGGTATCATATATACTGATGGGGCAGATAAAAAAGGGCACAGCTATGAGCTCCATCCGGACAGCAAAATCAGGTTTCGAGGCTTTCAGATTCCGGAATGGGAAGAGGCTGTAGGGATGGTAAAGGAGGCTGCAATGATGATTCCAGACAACCATTATTGCGGCTGGGATTTGGCATATAGTAAGGACAAAGGCTGGTGTATGGTGGAAGCGAACTGTACGGCCCAGATGGGCGCCATGCAGATGGTTGAGAAAAAGGGCCGCAAGCATGAGCTGGAGGCTTTGATTGCACAGATGTAGACAGCAGACAGGGATTAAGAGGGATATGAGATGGGGCAGCTGGGGGAAATAAAAAGGATGATTACCTCAAGGAAATATATACGGGAATTTGCACAGGATTATGCAGGCAGATACGGGAAGAATCCGAAGGAGGTCTGGCAGGATATCCTGCAGGCAAAGAAGCTGAATCATATTTCCTTCGGAGAGTATGAGTGGACCGGGCACTTTGACCTGTCAGCGGAACAGAAGAAGACCGTTTCAACTCTCTGGACGCGTATGGAGTTTCGTAAAATGTTTACGGACAGACGATATATCGGTATGCTTATGAACAAATACATCTTTTCAAAAGTATTCGCAGAGTTTTATGGACGTAAGTGCGCCCAGGCCGTGGAGGTGGACGCAGAGCTGCTTAAAGAACTGGCAGACGGAAGCGGCCATGTGGTCTATAAGCCTAATTGCAAGGGGATGGGAAAGGGGATTCGCATCCTTCCGGTGACGGCAAAGGAAGAGCTTGACCAGGCCTTAGAATGTATTCGAAGCGGGGGAAATGGAATCGTGGAGGAATACATTACCCAAAACCGGATTCTAAGCGAGCTGTATCCCAAAGCTGTGAATGTGATTCGTTTTTATTCGGTGTGTTCGCCCAAAGGCAGCTTCTTGTTCGCACCTGTGCTTACAGTAGCCCATCAGAGTGAAATTTCTAACGGCTGTCAGGACGCATTGACTTCTATGGTAGACATACGGACAGGGGAGGTGTTAACCCGGGCGGTAGACCAGAATGAGATGGTGGAATATGAGACTCATCCGGTTACAGGCAAGGCGTTTCAAGGAATTATGATTCCCTTTTGGGAGGAGACGATTGGGATGATGCGCAGGGTAGTTCCTGTGGCTTGCAAGATTTCCAATATCGGATGGGATGTTGCGATAACTCCAAACGGACCGATTCTTGTGGAGGCGAATACGATTCCGGGTTTTACGACTGCGCAGTATTCCGGTTTCGGCAAAGTCACAGAAGGGTACGGCTACCAGCCATTATTTGACGCGGTACATGACATTGGGTTTGAGGTTGACGGACGTTACGAGAAGGTGGTCTTAAAGGTCTGAGTAGTATAGAGAGGGGCGCATTGGGATGGCAGGGCAGATTAAGGTCTATTATACCAAACTTCGTAATATGGGGGATGAATTGAATAAACTGATTCTTGAGAAATGTTTTGGCTATGAGGTTGTGCGCTGCTCTTTCCTGGAGGGAGAATTGTGCGCGATTGGAAGCTGTCTGGGGATGTATACCCTGCATGGAACGTTTCCTATGCGAATCAGGCAGAGAATCAACGGGATTACCAGACCGGAGGTATCGATCTGGGGAACCGGCTTCATCAATTACTCGGATTGTGAAGGCAGGTTCTTTAAGAGAAATATGAAATTTTGTGCAGTGCGGGGAGAGCTGACACGAAAAAGGGTGGAGAAAATGACAGGGAGAACATGGGATATTCCTACGGCCGATCCAGGGATTCTGGCATCGGAGCTTTTAAAAGAGCAGCCGGAAAAATCTTACGAGGCAGGGATTATCCCCCATCTCTGTGATTTGAAGGATCCGAAGATGGAGGAGCTGCTTGAAAGATATAACGGCAGGTTCATCAATGTGAAGGATGAGCCTGTGAAGGTGGTTCAGGAGATTGCCAGGTGCAGATGCATTCTTTCCAGCAGTCTTCATGGACTGGTTGTGGCAGACAGTCTGGGTATTCCCAATCTGCACATAGTTTTCGGGGACAGGCTGTTAGGAGACGGTTATAAGTTTGACGACTATTATTCCGCTTACGGTATGACGCATCAGCCATACGATTTGCGGACGGAAAGGCTTCCAAAGCTTTCCATGGTTGAAGACAGGTACAACATCCGCAGGGAGGCGGTTGAAGAGAAAAAGAGGGCGCTTAGGGAAGTGTTTCCCTTTCCTGTGGCAAAGGAGTAAGAATGATGGAACAGAAGATGATTTCGGTAATTATTCCGACATACAACAGAAAAGAGAAGCTTCCAAGATGTATCGAGAGCGTTCTCGGGCAAAGCTACAGAAATATAGAAGTTCTTGTAGTGGATGATGGGTCCACAGACGGTACAGAAGAGCTTTTCAGGAATTTTTCTGATTCGCGGCTTCGCTATCTGAGATATGAGACGAACAAGGGAGCCTGTTATGCCAGAAATTATGGGGCAAAACAGGCCGAAGGGGAGCTTTTGGCATATCAGGACAGTGACGATGTATGGCATTTTGACAAGCTTGAGAAACAGTATAAGCTTCTCCTTTCCAGCAAAGCAGATATGTGCTTCTGCGGAATGAACCGTATGTCTGAGGCGGGCAGCCGTTTCTATTATCCGGTACATCCTTTTCATCCGGAACATGCATTGGAGGAATTCCTTGCCGAGAACAGAGCCAGTACCCAGACTATGCTGATGTATAAAGAGATGTGGGAGAAGCTTAAGTTTGATGAAAATATACGGCGTTATCAGGACTGGGATTTTGGCATACGCGCCGCCGGCAGCTTTACGCTGTGCTATCTGCCGGAGGCATTGGTTGAGTCTGAGGTGGGCGCAGACAGTATATCCTCAAGGGTAAAGTCCTATCCGCACCTGCTCCGTCTGCACGATAAGCATGAAGAGCTGTATCGGCAGTACCCCGGCAGTGAGGCGGTTATGAACAGACGCCTTGGGAAACGGGTACATCGCACAGACCCGGCGTTGGCGGCAGAGCATTTTAAGAAAAGTTTTGGTTTAAGCCGCAGCTTTTATGACCTTGGCTATTGGATGACGGACAGCTTTCGGGCAATGTTCCCAAATAAAGGCAGGATAAGTGAAAGGGAGAAGGAAGCATGACGGCATTTGTAATACTGCATTACCGCGCCATAGAGATGACCAGAACCTGTGTGGAGAGAATCGAAGCATTGGAGGGAAACAACCATATTGTGATTGTTGATAATGCGTCGCCAAACGGCACAGGCAGACTCCTGGCAGAGGAATATGCAGAAAAGAAGCACATTACAGTGTTGCTTAACCGGGAAAACGCCGGATTCGCCAGGGGAAATAATCTTGGGATTCGCTGGGTATGCGGACAGCTTGAGGCGGATTTTGTGGTTGTGCTTAACAATGACGTAGAGATACTGCAGAAGGATTTCGCTTCGCGGATTGGCGGAATTTACAAGGAGCATCCTTTCGACGTCCTTGGTCCGGATATTCTCTCTGTTTTTTCGGGCATTCATCAGAGTCCCAAAAGTCTTGAGGGATGTACGCTTCAATCGGTGCAGAGAAAGTATGAGAAGGTGAAACGAAGCAGCAATCCCATCTTGCTTCTGTTAAGCAGCGGAGAGAAGAACAGTCCTGCAATCTGGAAACGGGTACAGCAAAGGCAGAGGGCGAAGCAGAAGATAGATTCGTCTATGCCGGCAGAAGGGGTTGTATTACACGGCTCCTGCGTTATTTTTTCCAAACGGTATTTGACGGCGCATAAGGAGCCCTTCTATCCCAAGACTTATATGTATTACGAGATGGAGATTCTTGAGTGGCTGTGCCGGCGTGAGGGAAATACGATTCGGTATGACCCTTCGATTTCTGTGCTGCATTATCAATACGTGGCTTCCAAACAGGAATATAAATCCATTGTGAAACGCTCGAAATTCGTGATAGAATGTCTCCTAGATTCACTTACCGTGGCAAAGGATTTGATTCTTGAAGCGGGCGGAGACGGGGAGGAAAAGCGTGAAGAAAAAAAGAATCAGTAAGACAAGAAGAGCATTCTATACGGTCCTTTCTTATGTGTCGCCCCGTCTGAATACAGAGCTTCTTTTTCTCAGGAAATTCGGGCGTCTGCCAAATCTTAAGAATCCGCAGACATTGAATGAGAAGCTTCTGAAATTAAAATTAGAGGACTTCGGAAGGAATGAACGGGTAAGGCAGTGCGCGGATAAATACCGCGTGCGGGAGTATGTAAGAGACTGTGGACTGGAGAGCTGCCTGAATGAGCTTCTGGCAGTATATGACAGTGCAAAGGAGATAGATTGGGACAATCTTCCTGAGAGTTTTGCCATGAAGTGGAATTTCGGCTGCGGCTATAATCTTATCTGTCAGTCTAAGAGCGAACTCAATATAAGGGAAGCAAGGGACAGGCTGGCAAAGTGGGGACGAAAGCCTTTTTGGGCCTATTTTTCGGAGCTGCAGTATCGCGGCGTTGATAAGAAAATTATTGTAGAAGAATATATTGGCAGTGAAGAGGGAGAGTTGCCGGAGGATTACAAGTTCTATTGCTTTCATGGCAATGCCTATTGCGTCATGGTGTGCGTGGGACGTAAAGAGGGATGGCCCCGTTTCTATTTTTTTGACAGAGAGTTTGGGCTTATGCGAATCAACCGCGATTCTGTGGAAGCGCCGGAGGGCTTTTCTCTTCCCAAACCTTCGGGGCTTGACGAGGCGTTTCGGATTGCCGACAGGCTAAGCCAGGGCTTCCCTTTTGTTCGGGTGGATTTGTATCTGACCGGCCGGGGCGTGCGTTTTGGGGAAATGACTTTTACGCCCGCGGCAGCCCTTGATAATAAACGGCTTCCAAAGACAGACCTGCTTTTTGGAGGTCTTATGCAGGATAGGAGTTAGATTATGAAAATAGCAGTTTTAGGAGCAGGGAACAGTGGATGTGCTCTGGCGGCAGATTACGCAGGGCGCGGTCATGAGGTGACGCTGATTAAGACGTCCCATTCCCTTCATGATGATAATTTTAGCCATCTGACTGAGAATGGCGGAATCATGGTGATGGATGAGTTCGGCACAGAAAAGGTCTGCCAAATCAGCCGTTTGACCAGGGAGGTCAGTGAAGTCAGAGGTCATGAGGTTGTGCTTCTGTGTACCCAGACCGGGTTTCACCGGCAGGTCCTTGAGAGGGTGATTCCCTGTCTGGAGGCCGGACAGATACTTCTGATAAATCCGGGATATCTCTCCACCGCTTATGCCCTTGGGCTGGGGCTAAAGGAGGGCGTTATTGTGGCAGAGGCAGAAAGCAACTTTATTGACGGGCGGATATCGTCGCCGGGGCATTTCAAAGTGGGCTTTCGGAATGTGCGCAATCCTCTTGGTATCTATCCGGCGGAAAAGACGGATGAGGCTTCAGCGATATTGAATCAGATGGGCACGCCTTTTGTGTATTTAAAAAGTGTGGCGGAAGCGGCCTTGCACAATCCCAATATGATCGTCCATACAGTGGGGGCTGTCATGAGTATTCCGCGCATTGAGGCTACCGGGGGAGATTACTGCATGTATCATGAGGTGTTTACGCCTTCTGTGTGGAGCCTTCTGGAGGCTTTGGACACAGAGAAAATGAATATACTGGAAGCGCTTGGATTCGAAAGGCTTTCCTATGCGGAGGCATGCAAATTCCGAAACAGTCTGGATGAAAGCCGGGACGGACGGGAGGTGTTTTTCGAGTATGCGGCTATGCCGGAGAGGGCGAAGGGACCTCAGAGTGTGAAGTCCAGATATATTACGGAAGATGTATCGCAAGGATTGGCGCTGATGGAATCCTTAGGAGAAGTGCTGGATATCCGGGTTCCGGTGTGCAGGGCTTTGATTGAGCTTGCGTCCGCGGCCCTTAAGACGGATTTCCGCAAAGACGGGCGTACCCTTAAGCGTCTGGGCGAGGAGAATGTACGCAGGATATTGGGAAAATAGAAACGGGGAATCAGGATGTCAAGGTGGAGTGCGGGAAAGAAGATATATCAGATGGCAAAGAGGCTTAAGGGACAGCGGGGCGGTTTTACTGCTGTGTATTTTTTGGACGCTTTGATTTGCAGCTTCCGGCATCAGGCGTCCCCGGAAAATTATTACGTGCTGCGTTTCTTCGAGCTGAGTGAAAAGGAAAGGCAGACGTACCTTACTTCCGGGCGGTCTGCTATGGCGGACAGAGAACTAAATCGGTCTATGACCAGAGAAAAAGAGATACTTATGTCCTGTAAGCATCTGTTTTACCAGAGTTTTTCGGATTTTGTACATCGGGATTTTCTGTATGTGCCGGAGGCTTCTTATCTGGATTTTTCTATGTTTCTTGACGCTCATGACTGGTTTATCGTCAAACCTGACAGAGGAATCATGGGCAGGGGGATTGAAAAAATGTGTGCCGGGGAAGTGGAGGACCGAAAGGCCCTTTTTGAAAAATGTGCCGGCGGAAAGTGTCTGGTGGAACAGGTGATTTGGCAGCATGAAGCGTTGGAGCAGATTAGCACATGTGTCAATTCTGTGCGTATCAATGCGGCGAGAGACCGGAAGGGAAACATACGCTTGATTGGGGGCTGTTTGAAATGCGGCGCAAAAGGGGCGGCTGCCGACAATTTTCACTTAGGAGGCGTCGCCTATCCTCTTGAGCTTGATACCGGCATCGTCGTCGGAGCAGGGCGAAACAATATGGAAATCAGAGATTATGAATATCATCCGGGTTCGTCTGTCTGTATGCAGGGCTTCATCGTACCTCATTGGGAGGCGGTCAGGGCATGTGCAGTACAGGCGATGGAGGTTATACCGGAACTGGGATATGTTGGATGGGACATTGCGGTTACGCCGGACGGCGTGGAATTAATTGAAGGTAACTGTCACTGGCCGGGCGGCAACATTATCCAGCTTGATAACATCGGGAAGTACCCGCTGATAAAGGAGTGCTTAAAATGAGTATTTTAACTGAGAATTATCTTGTGAAGAATTTAAGGGCCTATCCGGTGCTTCGGAAAAAATTTATGTCCTATATCAAGGGCTTGAATCAGTATCCGGAAGGCTTCTCTAAGAATAAACTGTTCCATGACTATCTCAAGGTTCGCAGACACAATCCGGAGAAGAGGGTGTCTCAGTCGGAGTATATGATTTTCAGGTTCTGCAATCTGAGCGAGAAGGAGCAGAAAGAATACCTTACCGACGTGGAGGCAACCCGGCTGATGCGGCCATATAACAGTGAGTCTGAGCCGTATCTGAAAAGTAAGGAAACATTCCTTAAGAATTTCTCACGTTTTATACATAGAGGATGGCTTTATGTACCAGACGCCAGCTGCGAGGAGTTCTGTCAATTCGTGTACAAGTATCATACCGTAGCCCTGAAACCTCAGTATTCCAGTTGGGGAATCGGGTTTCTGCGGCTTACGGAGAAGGAGCTTCGGGAAAAGGAGAATCCGCAGGAGTTCTATGAGAAGATGTGTAAAGGCAAATATCTTGCGGAGGAATTTGTGGAATCCTGTGAGGAGCTTTCCGCTTTCCATCCCTCTTCCCTGAATACCCTGAGGGTGATTACTTTTCGGTGCAGGGAGCGTTTTCAGGTGTTTGGCTGCGGACTCAGGGTGGGCAACAACGGACTTCATGTAGATAATGCGCATGGAGGAGGGATTTTCTGTGAAATGGATCCTGAAAGCGGTATGATTATTACGGACGGTCTGGACGAGTGCTCGAACGTCTATGTCACACATCCTATGACGGGAGTGAAATTCAAAGGTACGCAGATTCCACATTGGAAGGAGATTGTAGAGCTGTGCAGAGAGGCGTCCATGGAGCTTCCCTGCCTGCGCGTGGTGGGATGGGATGTGGCGATTCTGTCAGACGGACGTCTTGAGTTGATTGAGGGAAATCATAACCCGGGAATGAATATCGTACAGGCGCCGGCAAAGCATGGAGTTCACCATAAGTTTGCGGCTATGCTGCTGGATTTTTACGGAGATCCAGAGCAATATAAAAAAACGGTGCAGCTATAAGAGAGGCTGCAGCCGTTTTTTGCTTATTCTTTTATCTCGTCAATATCTATTAGATTTACCCCTGCCACATTGAGGAGCGCTTTTAGAGAAAGATATTTACGTTTTAACTTTGCATATGTTTCAGTTGCATTTTCTTTTTTAGCCAGCGCCATGTATTCTTGGATTTCTTTAAAATCATCGATGGCTATCTTTGTAATTTCAAGACCGTTTGGCATATCATCACCTGCTTTTTATAGATTGTTGTTGGCAAGATTTATTGTTTTTATTATAACAAAAGAAAAGCAGGACGTAAAGCCATGAAAAGCCGTGAAAAGCCGATATATAACTGTTGTATTCGTTATTGGGATAGGATATAATATAGCGTAATGAATTTGGCTTGATAGGTGTAGTTTGGAATACATTTGGATATTTTCAGCATGAAATTTATTGATAGAAAGGGCAGAGATGGACAAGATTACAAGTACGTCGAACGCAAAAGTAAAACGTCTGGTGAACCTTAAGAAGAAAAGAAAGTCAAGGGATGAAGAGAAGGTATTTCTGGCAGAGGGAGTCAGGATGTTTCGAGAGGCGCCTACAGAGATATTAAAGGAGGTCTATGTATCGGAGTCATTTTATAAAAAGGAACGGAAAGTGATGGATAAGCTGGCTGCAGACTGCAGAGGAAGGCAGATATTTGTGGAGGTGCTGTCGGATACAGTGTTTGACTATGTGTCGGATACCCGAACACCCCAGGGGATATTATGTGTAGCAGGGCAGATGCAGTATACACTGGATAGGACCGTACAGGGAGAGGCGCCCCATATAGTGGTGCTGGATCATCTGCAGGACCCCGGTAATCTGGGGACCATTTTCCGGACGGCAGAGGGTGCAGGCGTGACGGGGATTATTATGGACCGGGAATGTGTGGACATCTATAACCCAAAGACAATCCGCTCCACCATGGGCTCTGTCTATCGGATGCCCTTCTGTTATGCCGGGAATCTTGCCGAGGCAGTCGGATTTTTGAAGGAGAGAGGAATACGGACCTACGCGGCTCATTTGGAGGGAACGAGGGATTACGATAAGGAAAATTATTGCCGTCCATGTGCGTTTCTGATTGGGAATGAGGGTAATGGACTTTCGAAGGAGATTGCAGACTTGGCTGATACTTATATTAAGATACCAATGAAGGGACAGGTAGAATCTTTAAATGCGGCAATTGCGGCTTCGTTGCTGATGTTTGAGGCAGCAAGGCAGCGGCGGGAGTAAAATTTACCTGCCCGAACATTTGGATTTGTCAAAGGTATGCAGTGTATTTAGAAAGGTGTGAGAATATGCAGCCTGTAATTGATTTGTCTAAGGAATATGGCTTGGTGCTGGATGGAGGAGGCGCCCGCGGAGCATATCAGATTGGCGCGTGGAAGGCTCTTTCAGAAGCGGGGGTGAAGTTCAATGCAGTGGCCGGAACCTCGGTAGGCGCCCTCAATGGCGCGCTAATCTGTATGGGCGATACCGAGAAGGCCGAAAACATTTGGAGAGAGATGACGTTTTCCTCCGTCATGGATGTGGATGACGAGTGGATGGAACGGCTGTTTCAGAAGCAGACGACAATAAAAGAATTTTTGAATGAAGGCTGGAAGATGCTCAAGGACGGCGGCGTGGATGTGACGCCGCTTAGAAAGCTGATTCATGAGACGGTGGATGAAGAAGCAATCCGCAGCTGCGGTAAAGAATTTTGTCTGCTTACTTTTTCACTGTCAGAATTTAAGGAGCTGGACTTAAGTATTGACGATATTCCGGAGGGACTTTTGGAGGATTTCCTGCTGGCCAGCGCTTACTTGATTGGCTTCAAAAATGAGAGGATTCAGGGAAAGAAATATATTGACGGCGGTGTTGTGAATAATGTACCATTAAATTCATTGGTGAAGCGTGGATATGAGGATATTATTTCTGTGCGGATTTATGGCCCGGGCCGGGAGCCCCGGGTGCGGATGCCAAAGGAGAGCGAGAAGTTCGAGATAGCGCCGAGAGTGAAGCTTGGAAGTATTATTGAATTTTCGGGTAAACGCAGCCGGCAGAATCTTATCATCGGCTACTATGACGCCAAGCGGATGCTGTATGGGCTTGAGGGAACCATCTACTATTTAGAGCAGAACCATGACGAGGCTTATTACGAAGATATTTTGACAGGGATGCGGGAGATAGAAAAGGCGGAGATTGGATTTGTCTTAAAACTGCCTCTTGGGTTTAAGGGCAAGGAATTATTCATGGGTATGCTTGAGGCGGCGGCCAAATTATTGCAGATTCCCAAATATCAGATATACACGGTTGACCAGTTATATGATATGGTGTATAAAAAATATGATGCATTAAATGATAAGATAAACCTTCCAAGGTTTGTCCACATACTGATAGGATTAAGAGAGGGATTGACGATGAACTTAAAAGGAAGAAGCTTTTTGACGTTAAAGGATTACACGCCCGAGGAGATTACCTATCTTCTGGATTTGGCGGCAGATTTAAAAGAAAAGAAGAAAAACGGCGTGCCGATTGATAATTACAAGGGAATGAATGTTGCCCTGATTTTTGAAAAGACTAGTACCAGAACCAGATGCTCCTTTGAGGTGGCAGCCCACGATATGGGGATGGGAACGACTTATCTTGACCCGAGCGGCTCCCAAATCGGCAAGAAGGAGAGCATCGAGGATACAGCCAGGGTGCTGGGCAGGATGTATGACGGGATTGAGTATCGCGGATTTGGCCAGGAGATTGTAGAGGATTTGGCCAGATATGCAGGGGTACCGGTATGGAACGGTCTGACCAATGAATATCATCCTACCCAGATGTTGGCAGACTTGCTGACCATTCGTGAACATTTTGGATATCTGAAAGGAATCAGGCTGGTTTACATGGGGGATGCAAGGTACAATATGGGGAACTCTCTGATGATTGCCTGTGCAAAGATGGGGATGCATTTTGTTGCCTGTACAACGGAAGAATATTTCCCTAATGCTGAACTGGTGGAAACTTGCCGGGGATATGCCAAGGAGAGCGGTGCGACGATTACACTGACTTCGGATGTCACAGAAGGGACTAGGGAAGCGGATGTGATTTATACGGATGTCTGGGTGTCCATGGGCGAGCCGGATGAAGTATGGGAAGCGCGGATTCGCGAGCTTTCTCCGTATAAGGTGACAAAGGAGGTCATGGCAAATGCGAAGGACGAGGCTATTTTCCTTCACTGTCTGCCAGCGTTCCATGATTTAAAGACGAAGATTGGCAAGGAGATCCATGAGCGGTTCGGTATTGAGGATATGGAAGTGACGGACGAGGTATTCGAGTCGGAGCAGTCGAAGGTATTTGACGAGGCGGAAAACAGGATGCATACCATTAAGGCGGTAATGGCTGCGACATTGGGCGAGAGATAATGAAGTCAGAGATTTTGCGGTTATTAAAGGAAAGCGACGACTATCTGTCGGGGCAGCAGCTTTGCGACTATTTCAACGTGTCGCGGACGGCAGTGTGGAAGGTCATGGAGCAGCTTAAGAAGGAAGGCTATCAGATAGAGGCGGTGAGGAATAAGGGATATCGGCTCATAGACAGCCCTGACGTTATGTCCAAAGCAGAGATCGAA
>CATLIP010000039.1 GCA_949957035.1 uncultured Lachnospiraceae bacterium | reverse complement strand
TAATCCGATTGCCGGGCTTGGCGGTCAGGCGGGTATGAAAGGCAGTGACAGCCCGGACGGACGCATGGCCGCATTTCGGCTTGGTTATAAAAAAACAGCCGGAGCAAGGGCGTACGAGTGCATCACCAGAATCAGAGATGAGATAGGTTTCCATCTTATTGCCCCCCAGGGGGAAATGGGCGGAGATATACTGAAAAAAGCTCAGATTCCATACGAGAGTCTTGGAAAACACGGGGAACTCACAACAAAGGAGGATACCCTGCGTTACGGGCAGTTATTAAAAAGTAAGGGTGTGGATCTGCTCGTCTTCTGCGGCGGAGACGGTACGGCGCGGGATATACTTGAAGCGGTGGGGGAACAATTCCCGATTCTTGCTGTCCCGGCCGGGGTAAAGATGTACTCTGCCTGTTATGCCGTAAGCCCCTATCAGGCAGGCGAGCTGCTAAGAGCCTTTATCCGGGAAGACCGGATGCCCTTTGAATACCGGGAAATCATGGATATAGACGAAGCGCGGCTTAACGATCCTTCGGTAACCCCTGCCTTGTATGGATTTCTCCGAAGTATCCATGACAAAAGCAGGCTGCAAAAGGCAAAGGAAATCTGCCCGGGAGATTCGCCGGGCAGAGAACTTCTCACAGATTATATCATTTCTACTATGAACGAACAAGCCTTACACATTATCGGACCCGGGAGCACCACCTATTACCTTAAGGAGAAATTAGACGGCCATGGCACGCTTCGGGGCGTGGATGTGGCAAAGGGGAAAAAAATCATTTTAAGAGACGTTGACGAACAATCCATCTGCAAACTATTAGGAACGGGCATACCTGCAAGGATTATTGTAACCTGTATAGGCGGTAATGGTTTTATCTTTGGCCGGGGGAACCAGCAGATCAGCCCCCGGATTATAAGGATGGTGTCAAAAGAAAATCTGATATTGGCTGTCACAAAGGAAAAGCTTGCAAGTCTTAAGGGCAATCCTATGCTTGTGGACACAGGCGACAGAAATACGGACAGATATCTGTGCGGTTACTATAAGATAGGAGTGAGCAGCCATGAGACTGTATTATATCGTGTTGATATGGTCAATGGACATTAACACAAATTGAGCGAGATGGCCGGATTGCCCGCCGGCTTTTTTGTCCCAGTCAACATACAGATTCATAGCAAAAACTCACACATCACCCCATTGCTCACGTCAATCCCCCGCTTAGTCAGCCGCACAAAATCACCGGCCTCTTCCATCAATCCCATTCCATACATCTTCCGAAGTATCCCGCCGTATATCTCATCCATCCCACATCCAAATTCTTTCCTGAATTTCGTCTTCGACACTCCTGCCGTCTTTCTAAGGCCCAGAAACATACACTCTTCCATCTGCTCCCGTACGCTTAATATTTCCGGCGTTTCCCTGTCACTCCATCTTTGGTGGTTCATAAAAGAAGCTGCCCCCGTACCAATTCCCAGATACTCTGTCCTGTTCCAATATCCCAGATTATGCCTGCACTCATATCCCGGCAGTGCATAATTGGAAATCTCATAACGGTGATAACCATACTGCCCAAGAATCTCTTTCGTCCTCCAATACATCCTCCGCTCTTCCTCTTCATCCGGCAGTTTCTCTACAGACGGGACGGCATCCTCTCCTTTGGCATTAACTTTTCTGTCACCGCCGTATTTCTCATAAAAGGGCGTCCCCTCCTCGATAATCAGACTATACGCCGAGATATGCTCCGGCCTTAACTTGGCGACTTTATGCAGCGTCTCTTCCCACCCGGTAAGCCTCTGGCCCGGAATTGCCGACATCAGATCCACATTCAGATTCTTAAATCCCTTCTCTCTTGCCATCCGGTACGTGTCAAGAAATTCTTCATAGGTATGGATTCTCCCAAGACGCTTCAATTCTTCATTCTTTGCGGACTGTAGGCCGATACTCAGCCGATTGATGCCTGCCTGCTGAAATGCTGCCAGCTTTTCTTCTGTCACCGTACCGGGATTCACTTCTATCGTAACTTCCGCTCCACAGTCAATCCTAAATGTATTCCAAAGCGCCTCACAGATGCCTTGAACCTGTACCCCCTCCAATATAGAGGGTGTCCCTCCGCCTATGAAAATGCTGCTGACATAATAAGCCTTTGCCAGCTCACCATAGGAACGGATCTGCCGGCAAAGGCCTACCACATAATCACGCCGCTCCTCCCCGGTGGAAGGAGCTGACAGGAAATCACAATATTGGCATTTTCTGATACAAAAAGGGATATGGATATATAATTCTAATTCTTTCATCTCACATCATAGCCTCCTGTATCGAAGCCTACTTATCATCCAGCTTCAGTACGCTCATGAATGCTTTCTGAGGAATCTCTACATTTCCCACCTGGCGCATCCGCTTCTTTCCTTCCTTCTGCTTTTCCAGAAGCTTCCTCTTACGGCTGATATCGCCGCCGTAACATTTGGCAAGCACGTCCTTACGCATAGCCTTGACCGTCTCTCTTGCTATAATCTTGCTCCCGATTGCCGCCTGAATCGGAATCTCAAAAAGCTGTCTCGGAATCTCTTCTTTCAGCTTCTCACACATCTTACGCCCACGCTCATAAGCCGTATCCGCATGGATGATAAAGGACAGGGCATCCACCTCTTCCTTATTGATGAGAATATCCAGCTTCACCAGATTGGACTGTACATAGTCATCCAGCTCATAGTCAAAGGAAGCATACCCTCTGGAACGGGATTTCAGCGCGTCAAAGAAATCGTAGATAATCTCATTCAAAGGCAGATGGTACCGAAGCACTGCCCGGGTCTCTTCGATATACTCCATTCCGTCATAGACTCCCCGCCGTTCCTGACACAGATCCATAATCGCCCCGATAAATTCCGACGTAACCATAATCTCCGCTTTCACCATGGGTTCCTCCATATAGTCAATCTCCGAAGGATCCGGCAGATTGGAGGGATTGGTCAGTTCAATCACGTCGCCGTTGGTCTTATGCACCTTATAGATAACACCCGGAGCCGTAGTCACCAGATCCAGATTGTACTCTCGCTCCAGACGCTCCTGGATAATCTCCAGATGGAGAAGTCCCAGGAATCCGCAGCGATACCCGAAGCCTAAAGCAATCGACGTCTCCGGCTCAAACTGGAGAGATGCGTCATTGAGCTTAAGCTTCTCCAAAGCATCCCGAAGATCCGGATATTTTGCCCCGTCTGCGGGATACATACCGCAATATACCATAGGATTGACCTTCTTATAACCTGGAAGAGGCTCTGCGCAAGGGTTAGCCGCATTGGTAATGGTATCGCCCACCCGGGTATCCTTCACATTCTTAAGGCTTGCCGTAATATAGCCTACCATACCGGCACTTAACTCCTCACAGGGAATAAACTGCCCCGCGCCAAAGTATCCCACTTCTACCACTTCCGCCTTCGCCCCGGTAGCCATCATCAGAATCGGCGTTCCTCTTCTGACGGTTCCTTCTTTGATTCTGCAGAACACAATCACTCCCTTGTATGAATCGTACAAAGAATCGAAAATCAACGCCTTAAGCGGAGCCGCCGGATCTCCTAACGGAGCCGGAATCTTCTCCACAATCTGCTCTAACACTTCTTCCACATTCAGCCCCGTTTTCGCTGAAATCCGAGGGGCGTCCATGGCCTCAAGCCCGATGACGTCCTCAATCTCTTCCATGACCCGCTCCGGTTCTGCGCTGGGAAGGTCAATCTTATTAATGACCGGCATGACGTCCAGATCATGGTCCAACGCCAGATAGACGTTGGCCAGGGTCTGCGCCTCCACGCCCTGGGCGGCGTCTACCACCAAAATTGCCCCGTCACAGGCCGCAAGGCTTCTGGACACCTCATAGTTGAAATCCACATGCCCCGGCGTGTCTATCAGATTAAAGATATACTCTTCCCCATTCTTCGCCTGATACACAATGCGTACTGCCTGTGCCTTGATGGTGATTCCTCTCTCCCGCTCAAGCTCCATATTGTCCAGCACCTGGGACTGCATCTCCCGGCTGGTCAGAAGTCCCGTCATCTCGATGATACGGTCCGCCAGCGTAGATTTCCCATGGTCTATATGGGCAATAATACAAAAATTACGAATTTTACTCTGCTCTATTCCTGCCACGTTAATGTTCCCCTTACTTTTTTCTGCTCTTATCTGTTCGGAATCAGATTTTACAATCAATTTTAAGTTCCGCTATATTTTACAATGAAAATCTCCACACTCAGCCTGTCGTTGAGCCGCCCCGTCTTCACCAGCTCTTCTGCAGCGGCGGCTTCCTCCATGATACTGCGAAGTTCTGCCTTAGAAAAGTTCTTGCACTGCTGCATGTATTTGCCCGCCACGAAAGGATGAAGCTTTGCCGTCTTTGCAATCTGAGCCTTGTCGTTTCCTCTTCCCATCAGCTCCTTGACCTCTAACAGAAGCCTGAACTGGCGGGCCAAAAGATACAGGATTCTCATGGGCGGCTCCTTTAAGGCAAGCAGATCATAGTAATAGTCCAGAGCCTTTCTCTGCTTCTTTGCCGCCACTGCCTCTATCATATCAAATATCTTGTTGGAAATCTGCGTCGTACAGATTGCGTCAATATCTTCTGCCCTAATCTCACTGTTTCCCAAGGTATAGGAAAACAGTTTCTCCAGTTCTTTTTCCAGATTCTCCATGTCCGTCCCGGTCTTGGACAGCAGATAGCGGGCCGCAGATTCCTTAATCTGCCGCCCCTCTTTCTTCACATTGCCCGCAATCCAGTAGAGCAGCGTCTTCTCATCCTGCCGCCCCATCTCGACGATGCGTCCTCTGTCCTTCACTGCTTTGTACATCTTTCCCCGCTTGTCCACTTCATTTTCAAGGAAAATCATGCATGCAGTATCCGGCATTCCTTTGATATAGTCCGCCAGTTCCGGCGTCGCGTTCTTGAAGAATCCGGAGTTTTCCACCACAATCAGCCGTCTTTCTGCGAAAAACGGCATTGTCTCCGCCAAGTCAATCAGTTCCGCCGGATTGATTCCTTTTCCTTCATAGCAGGCATAATTCATGGTGTCTCCGTCCGGAATCACAGCTTTCATCATCCGGTCCTTGTACTGCTTCTTCAGATAAGCCTCTTCACCGTAAAGAAGGTATACGCTCTTAAACTGCCCGGATTTAATATCTTCATTCAGACTCTTCATGGACTATCTTACCATGTCTTGCGTAATCTCACTTAAAGAGTGTGCCCCGCACATAGCCATGGCATCCTCAAGCTCCGCAATCAGCTTCGCGGTATAGACCAAAACGCCTTCGGCTGCCCCGCCGTACACAGCCGTAACGAAAGGACGGCCGATAAGAACTGCGTCCGCGCCAAGGGCAAGGGCCTTGAATACGTCCACACCGGAACGGATTCCGCCGTCTACAAAGATCTTCATGCCGTCTCCCACTGCGCCTGCAATCTCTGCGAGCACTTCCGCCGTAGCCGGACACTGGTCAAGGACGCGCCCGCCATGATTTGATACCACGATTGCCGACGCGCCTGCTTCTTTGGCCTTTAACGCACCCTTTACAGTCATGATTCCTTTTACGACAAAGGGCGCTCCGGCGGCTTCTACAATCTCTTTTAAATCCTCCACCGTCTTGCTTCCTGCCGGCGGCGTCAGGTTCTTAAGGAAAGGAAGGCCGGCGGCGTCAATATCCATCGCCACAGCGAAAGAACCGCAATCCTTGATTAGCGCCAGCTTCTCCTTCAAGGTATTGATATCCCAAGGCTTTACGGTCGGAATCCCGATTCCGTTCTTTTTTCCGATGGCCTTTGTCGCTGCTTCCATCACTGCCGGGTTGGTGCCGTCTCCTGTAAACGCGGCGATTCCTGCATCCGCACAGGCTGACACCAGAATGTCGTTGTATTCCAGGTCGTCGTATTTGTCTCCGTACTGAAGCTTCAGGGCTCCGATGGGAGCCGCAAAAATCGGCGCCTGAAACGTTCTTCCAAAAATCTCCAGGGTTGTGTCCACCGGCTTATTCTCGCAGATTGTATCCATATTGACAAAAATCTCCTGCCATTTGTTATAGTTACGGATGGCAACCGTCCCGCTTCCCTTAGCGCCCGGCCCCGGAATCTTATTGCCGCACGCCTTGCCGTTACATACCGGGCATGCCTTACAGACGTCGCCTATGCATGTCCTTGCGCTGCTTAATACTTCTTCATATGTCATATTTCTTTTCCTCCGTTTTCTTCTTCCGAAATTATAAATGATAGATTCAGTATAATGGAGAAGCTCTACTTTTACAAGACTTTTCAGAACATATATCAAAAAGCTCTGCTGTCAATGTCTTCAACAAACCTGACGGCAGAGCTTTCTGCTTGCTTTATACAGTATTCTGTTTCTTCCAGAGCATATCCGAAAGTTCTTCTGAACATCTCCTGGACATCCCCGCAGCCATTCTCTCTCTTACAGCCCGGGAATAAAGCTCAAGATTCTTTTTGTCTGATTCGGCAAAATCTGCGGAAGCTTCCCTATCCGGTCTGTCGCTGCTTCCTGTATATCTGCACACAAAATCCATTTCATCTTCCAGGCTTTTAGCCGTATCGTTAAAATGCGCCTGTCTATATGCTTCAATCATCTTCCGGGTAGCTGTAATATAATCGAATTTTGTCCGCACCCCTTTTATCCCCATCTGGTCCGCTGCAATACAACTGATATTCTTAAATTCTCCCGGCATGAATCTTTCCAGCGCTTTCAATTCGAGAAGGGATGTATTGTAGGGATCAATCTGTCTTACATCAATCCTCTCTTCAAACAGCTTCCCGCTCTCATCTACGCCTCTTGCCACCAAAACCGGATTCTCCTCTGTTGACTCGGCCGCGTGGAAAAGACGGTATTCTGTTCCCGGGGCATGCCACGCCCAGATGATTGCTTTCTCGCTCTTTAGAGGATACTTGCTTGGTATCTCGTCTACTTCCGCGCAAGTAGCCCAGTTCCCGTCAGGTACTGCTTTAATATAATGCTCCTCGCCTGACAATTTTTCTGAAAAAATATTATCCGTACCGTCCTTCTCACTACGATTCCCTGTCCGATATTTTGACCGCCCTGTTGTTACGAAATAATTTTCCCATGAAATATCCATCATAATCTGATTTCCTCCTTTTTCCGGATTTTCAGTCTGCTCTCTCCTGACGTATAATCCTCTGAATACTTTTTTCCGCCAGAAAATATTCCATAGCAAGCTCCTTGACCGACCGTCCCGCCAGAAAATCTGCATAAATCCTGGAGTTTCTTCTCGCAAGCTGCGTCTTCGTATCCGTCTTCTCGCCCCAGGATTTCTTTCCGTCCTCCTTCTTCGGGATATAGACCGCGGCGCCATCCACATACTGCTGCAGCTGCTCAATCAGCTCCTGCGGTAAGACCTCAGCCGCACGTATATAATCCATCTTCAGCACCCCCTGATGTTCGCATACCCTATTTCGGTTAATCCGTCGTTCATAACCGCTGTTACCCTCAAATGAGTCCATAACATTTCTGAGTCTGCCACAATCCTGTAACCCTTTCCTTTCACTTCCCTCCAGATACCATATCTTCCATTTTAATGAAACATCTTACACTCATAAGAATCCTCTCCTTTCTTGGTTTTCTCTCCCTCTGCCTCTGTAAGGCCCCGGCAGGGCTATGGCACATGTAATAAGCTACTGTCCCACTTCACCATTGTATCACGCTGTACGCAAAAAACCAGAACATATTTCTTTAAAATAAAAAATGTGCCTTAATCTATTTCTTCTAGCAATAAAATCTGTAGCATGGGGCTCCATAATATGTTATAGTATAAAAACAGGAGGTTATGTTGATATGAAATATCGTTTAGAAAACCGTATAAAAAATCATATAAGAGCTCAAAAATGGCTGCAGTATTTTCTGGCTTCTTTCTTAATCTTTGTGCTGTCTATAACCGGATGCAGCGCGGTACAGGAACAGGACAATAAGAATACGGGCGATACCGCAGTTAACAAGACGGTTGAAAGTGAACCGGATACGCCGGCGGAAGAAGCAGCATCCGAACCGGCAGAGGACGGAACATACAGCAGTAAAGAAGACGTTGCGCGGTACATCTATATTTACGGACATCTTCCGTCCAATTTTATCACAAAAAAAGAAGCCGAAGAGCTGGGCTGGGAGGGAGGCTCCTTAGAACCCTATGCACCGGGTAAATGCATCGGCGGCAGCCATTTCGGAAACTATGAAGGACTTTTGCCGGAGAAGGAAGGCCGGACATATACGGAGTGCGATATCGACACATTGGGGGCCGAAAAGCGCGGCGCGAAACGAATCGTATTTTCCAACGACGGCCTAATCTATTATACAGAAGATCATTACGAATCCTTTGAACTTTTATATGGAGAAGACTGAACATGAACATTTGTATAATAGACGGTAAGCTGATTAAGGACAGGGAAATGCTGCATAGAATCCTGGCAGAGCTTCCGGGAGTCCCGGACTGGTACGGAAGGAATCTGGACGCTCTGCATGACTGCCTCACAGATATTCAGGAAGAACTGCTGATTCGGATTCAAAACGAAAAAGACCTGACCTTGCATCTGGGGAATTATGCGGCCGCATTTCTGCATGTACTGGCTGAGTCGGCAGAGGAGAATAAGAAGATACACTATGTGGTTGAAGTAAACTAAAGACTTCCAACCATCAGGAAAGCCACAGTTTAACTGTGGCTTTCCTTCGCTCAATGCCGTCTGAAGACTGGAAAATCTCTCTATCCCAGTTCATACTTCACAACATCTATCTTTGCAATTCCATCTGCAAAAAACGAGATTCCGTCTGCCTCCTGCTCCGTATACATTGTAGCCGAAAGGACCTGCTCCCCGTCATTGACAAAGACTTCCACGCTGAAACGGTCCAGAATCATCCTCAGTTTCAATTCTCCATCCACAGGATTTACCAGGCTGCGCCTCTGGTGGATAATGGCTCTTCTGGAACCGGAGAACTTCCGGTCTACCTTCAGGATCGATTCTCTCGGACGGAAACTAAGCGAAGTCCAATATCTGTCATTTTGGGCGAAACGGACGGCAAACTTCTGATACAGCTCTTCTCCGTCTGCCGGCCGGATACTGAGCTCCATATCCACTCTTCTGCCCTTCACCCCATCTAGTTCTACCAGGCTTGAAACTGTCATATCCGTATATTCCACCTTGTTACGCCGCATTGCATCCAGTTCCCTTACCGGTTTCTGGTAGAGCCTGCCGTTTTTCAGAGACAATTCCCTTGGAAGGCTCATCTGCCCAAACCAAGGTTCTTCCGGAGAACGGATCCCGCAGGCATCCCAGTTCTGCATCCATCCGATCATGATCCGGCGGCCATCGGGAGCTAATACTGTCTGAGTCGCATAAAAATCAATCCCGTAGTCAATGGACTGATTATACATCTCCTTGAATGTACCGGCTTCTTCATCATAATCACCGATCAGGCAGAGCGTTCCGTTCCCATTGTGGTATTCAAACCCTTCCGGGAGCATATCCTGCGGGCTTGTAAGCAGCACCCATTTCCCATCCAGTTCAAAGAAATCCGGACATTCCCACATCTTCCCGAACCGGTCATGGTTAGAAACCAGTACACTCTTGAACTTCCAATGAAATCCGTCGGCGCTAGTATACAGCAATATCTGCCCGCTGCCGTCGGCCGGACGGTTTCCCACAACACAGGCATATGTGCCGTCGGCCTGCTTCCACATCTTAGGATCGCGAAAATCATATCTGCTGCTGCCCTCCGGGATATCCTGTTCATCCAGAACCGGGTTCTGCTCATATTTCTCATAATCAATCCCGTCGCCTACGGCAATGCATTGTGTCTGAACTTCCCTGTAAACATCACGTCCCTGATGTTCCTTTAACACACCGGTATACATCAGCAGATGCCTTCCGTCCGGCAGTACCACCGCACTTCCGGAAAAGCACCCGTCCCTGTCATAGGCCTCGTCCGGCGCAAGGGCGCAAGGAAGATATTCCCAGCGGAGCAAGTCACTGCTGACTGCATGACCCCAATGCATAGGGCCCCATTTTGACTCATAGGGGTAATACTGATAAAACAAATGGTACTGGCCTTTATAATAGCAAAAGCCGTTAGGGTCATTCATCCAGCCCGCACGTGGAGTCAGGTGGAAATCCGGACGCTCCTCTTTACTGATTAATTTTTCAGAAGCCTCTTCATATTTTCTCGCTTCACGTAATGTCTGACTTGTCATAAAAATTTCTTCCTTTCCTAAAATATATGCCCTTTATTCTGATGCGGCCGTCTGTGCATGATAAGAATCCAGATATGTCTGGAACAGCTTTAGATATTCACTCAGCCCGTATGCTTCTAAGTCTTCCAGGTATTTATCCCAATCTGCATCGGAGAACCCGTTCATGATCCAGTCTGCTTTCTTAGCATTGATAGCTTTCTGGATATCTGCCTGCAGGTTTGAGAGCTTCTCCGTATCATCCCGGCTCATGAAAATATTCGGGTATACATACTCGGTGTGCATATCAGGCGTATAATATTCTTCGATCCAGTCCAGACGGTACTGCGCGTCGTCTGGGCATGTCACATACACGTCGTAATATTCATCCAGAATGGCAAGCGGTCCTCCCACCGATTCTGCCTCTCTTACCTCTACCGGAGACGCGTCGCCAAGCGGCGCATGCTTTAACATATCCTCCCCGTCGGCGTTCTTCCCCATTTCAAAGATATCAAAATCGTCGTCCTCACCATAGGTTCCCCAGTTGTTCTGGGGAGACTGCATCGGCGCGTACATCTGATCCAACCATGCACATACCAGCGCCGGATTCTCTGCAACCGAAGTTACCACGCAGCGTCCTCGGTCAAATCCGCTGGTGAAGGAACCGTTCTGGGGCGTCAGGTTCCGGGTATCCGCAGTCAGGACCGGAAGCGGCACCCAATCCTTCAGGTTGTCAATATTGCCCACATCCCAACTGAAACATACCCCATAACGCCCGGACTTTCCCTTTGACACATAGGTAGACCATTCCTGCGTAAATGCTTCCGGGTCAATCAGCTTCTCTTCATACAGCTTATGCAGCCATTCAATTCCCTTCTTATAGCCTTCCTGGACTGCGGTACAGATTACCTGCCGTTCATCTGTAACTGCGATATGCCGGTCTTTATCCGCATCGCCGTATCCTTCTCCAAAACCATTAATCAGAATCGCCGGGTCCTGATCTCCGTTATTGACGATACAGGACATAGGGATAATGCTTCCTTCAATCCCAAATTCCTCCTGAAGTTCTTTTGCATGGTCACGGAAAGCAATCAGGACTTCCTCAAATTCCTCCACTGTCTCCGGAATCTCAAGCTTCAGGAAATCCAGCCATTTCTTGTTAATAAAGCTCATATTCCCTATCGTCTGAATGGCCGTCTTATTGGAGCCAAGCTGCTCAATCCAGGGCAATGCCCAGATATGCCCGTTTACATCCGTACACATAGTCCGATACTCCGGATATTTGTCAAACACAGATTTCAGATTCGGCATGTATGCATCAATGTATTCCTCAAGAGGAATGATGGCGCCGTATTCCCCGTATTTTAGCAGATTGCTGTCCGAGAATCCCGCAGAAAAGATGAAATCTGTCAGCTTATTGGGATCTGACATATTCAGTGAAATCTTGTCCGCCCACTGATCGGACTGTATCGCTGTCCAGTCAATTTCCACATTCGTCTGTTCCTGCAGCCGTTTAAAAATCGTCCGGTTATTCGGCTCTGATTCCGTGCTGGGCGGATAGCTGATCATGCCTGTTAATGTTGCTTTTTCCTTCAAAGGGAACTGAAGCGTTTCCTCATCCACCGGACGGAAGGTCCCGTCATTGATCTTTCGTTTCCCGCCGCAGCCCGCAAGGGAAACTGCCATACATACCACAAGAGCCGCCGCCGCAATCCGCCTTCCATACCTGCGTCCGAACCTGAGTCCGGAGCTGTTTTCATATCTATGATTAAATCTATTATTAAATCTGTTGCTCATCGTCTGCCTCCTTCTTATCCTATCCCTTTACGGCGCCCGCCATGATACCGCTGTCAAAATACTTCTGGAAGAACGGGTACATGATCAGAAGCGGTAAACTGGAAATAATAATGGTTGCGTATTTCAGAAGCTCCGCCAACTGCGCACGTGCCGCCGTACTCTGCATATCTGCGATCATGCCGGATTCCGGCTGGTTCTGAATCAGGATAGAACGCAGCACAAGCTGCAGCGGCTGTTTTGCAGAATCATTCAGGTAAATCATAGCGTCAAAGTAACTGTTCCACATGGCAACAAACTGCCACAGTACAAGCACAGCGATCACAGGAGTACATACCGGAAGCAGGATCTTGAAGAAAAATGTCAGCTCGCTTGCTCCGTCTACATCCGCCGCCTCGCGAAGCTCCTGAGGAATCCCTCTGTAATAAGTCCTTGCAATCGTCATGTTCCACACACTGAACGCACCCGGAAGAATCACTGCCCACATGCTGTCCACAAGTCCCAGATTACTTACCACTAAGTATGTAGGAATCAGACCGCCGCCAAAAAACATGGTAATCATAAAGATGACATTAAAGAATCCTTTCCCTCTGAAATCCGCCCTTGACAGAGGATAGGCCGCCAAAAGCGTCACCGCCACAGAGACAACCGTAAACACTACAGAATAGATAACCGCATTCTTAAATCCAATCCAGATCTGGCTGTTGGTCATGACGCGCTCATAAGCGGTTGCCGTCCATTTGCTGAAATCAAAAGTAATTCCTTTGTTCTGCAATGTAATAGGGTCCATGAAGGATGCAACTATAATATAAACCATCGG
>CATLIP010000038.1 GCA_949957035.1 uncultured Lachnospiraceae bacterium | reverse complement strand
CTGCCCCCCATCGGGACTCCCGCAAGTGACGAAAACCCGCTGGACCAGCCGGCTGACCCGATGCCCATCCCCAAAATGGAGGAGTTTATAAATGCTTTTGCGACGGCGGCCGCCGCCGCCAAACGGCTGGGCATCAGCCGGACCACCCTGTGGCGTCTGCTGCAGAAGGGATGACCGGCTTGGCCGGAACAGCCGGACCAAAAACAGGCCGCCCGCGCTTTCTCAGAAGCGCGGGCGGCTCGTCCGGTGCGGTTTATTGAGTTTTTGTTACAGTAGAAGGCATGTAACCTGTTTCACATCACCGACTAAATGTAAGGGAGTGTGCTGTCCAATCTGCGGAAGGCGGGAGATGAGCTGCCGCCTCATGTGTACGTTGTTGTGCAAAAAAGAGATTTATCATGAAATAAAAAGAAATTTTTGTGAATATGTGCGATTGATATTTTGGAAAAGAAGTGCTAAGGTTTTTATAAAGTAGTTTTTGAGAGCTCTGAACAACTGAATTATGTTTTTTAGCAAAGACGCTTATTTGCCTGGACGGTGAGTAGGCGTTTTTTATTTACTAAAATGAAAAATGCAGATGAATCTAATAGTTTAAGACGGGAGAGAGGATATTATGTTATTAAAAGAGATTGGATTAACGGCGCAGGATATCAAGGATAAAGTGGACAAATACATGATTGAGACTTATGAAAGATTTGATTTTGTGGCGGAAACTGCCAAGGATATGTATGTCCGGAATGAAGAAGGTGAGGCGTATCTCGATTTTTATGCAGGAATCGCGGTGAATTCTGTCGGCAACTGTAATCCGACGGTTGTAGAGGCAGTCCGGGAACAGGCAGGACAGATCATGCAGACCTTCAATTATCCATATACTATTCCGCAGGCTCTTCTTGCAGAGAAGGTCTGCACCGTAACAGGAATGGATAAGATATTCTTCCAGAACAGCGGAACGGAAGCAAATGAAGCTATGATTAAGATGGCGAGAAAGTACGGCGTTGAAAAATACGGCCCTAATAGGTATAATATCGTTACGGCGGCAAAGTCGTTTCATGGAAGGACTTTTGGGGCGATGAGTGCAACGGGGCAGCCTGACAATGCGTGCCAGATTGGGTTTGGGGATATGACACCCGGCTTTACCTACGCGGAATATAATGATCTTGACGCATTTAAAGCCGCCTGTACCGTGAACACGGCCGCAATTATGATTGAGCCGGTTCAGGGAGAAGGCGGAGTGAACCCAGCGACGCCTGAATTTATGAGAGGGCTTCGCAAATTCTGTGATGAGAAGGATATATTGCTGCTGCTTGACGAGGTTCAGACCGGCTGGTGCAGAACGGGCGCGGTTATGAGTTATATGAATTACGGGATAAAACCGGATATCGTCTCTATGGCAAAGGCCATGGGAGGAGGTATGCCGATTGGAGCGATCTGTGCAACGGAAGAAGTGGCTAAGGCATTTACGGCAGGGTCCCATGGTTCGACCTTCGGGGGACATCCTGTCTGCTGCGCGGCGGCATTCGCTGCAGTCAAAGAACTGTTAGACAATGATCTGGCGGGGAATGCGAAGAAAATGGGAGAATATTTCATGAATCTGCTGGGTACGCTTCCGCATGTCAAAGAGGTACGGGGCCAGGGATTGCTGGTTGGCGTGGAATTTGAGGATGAAATCAGCAGTGTGGAGATTAAGCATGCCTGCTTTGAGAGAAAGCTACTGATTACTGCAATCGGAACCAATATTATCCGTATGGTTCCGCCGCTTATTGTCACTGCAAAGGATTGTAAAAAAGCGTTTGAGATTATTGAGGACGCCGTCCATGAGGTATATCCTGCCAAGAGGCTTAGAAAGTCGACTGCTGCTTAGATAAACAGAGAGAGTGGGACAGGGCTTGAAGTGCAGTTTTTATTGGGGAACGGCGTTCCAACCCCTGTAACCGTTCCCCCAGCACTTGAATAATTTGTCCAATAGTAACTGGATTATCACTTAAGGCGCATACCGCAGCACATTTGAAGTTGAGCTTCACCCCGCTTATTGTATTCGTTTCCTCTCCATATTTTGATTTCGATAATAAATTGCTCCCCGCGGTAATCAACGATAATATCAGTCCGCCTATTATCCCTGGTACGAGACTCAATATAATAATTCCCGGTACCATTGATGATGGGTTTCAGATATAACAGGAAAAACTTACGCCCATTATCTTCGATAAATTTCTCATCGGCGGAACTGTACAAATCATTCCAATGTTCCATAAACTTTTTCAATACCAGATCCATATCCAGAAAACCATTTCGGATAAATTGGTTCCTATCGATATTTCCCGCTGTAAACAGTAGGTTTTTCACTTCTTTCTCGGATAAAAAGTAGTCGTAAAAACAGGTTTCAAATATTCTGTTGGCAATTGCCATAGCACCGTTGTCATTCTTCACAAACCCAAACATAGAAGCGATATCAATAATAGAATTTTCTGGATTAAGCGTCAGTCAGTCCTTCAAAACTGATGTAAAATGTAGAATAAGATTCTCGAAGATGTTCGCTTAAAATGTTCAGAGTGGTTGTCTTACCGTATTGACGGCCTCTGGTGATTGAAAAATATTTTCTATGGTCAATGAGAGCTTTTATCATTTGAATACGAGTATCCGGATTCACCATATAATGTTCATCGGGATAGCAGGGACCCTCTGTGTTAAAATATTTTGCCATTACGTCTCCACTCCTTTACGTGTCCGCTGGACCGGCAGCATACTGTATGAATTTCGGGGTAATCTTTCCCATAGTATAGCATATTTCCAAAGTTTATAAAAGCCGGGGCTCAAGGATTTTCTGCCCTTTTCTCAGAATTGTTATTGAATCAGCAGCCTAAAGTTGATATACTGTCAGCAACAGATTACAAGGAGCGTGAAGCATATGCATAAGCGTTTTCATATGACAACAGCACTAATCTTATCAGGAGGTACAGGCGTAAGGCTTGGTTCGGATACCCCTAAGCAATACATTGAGGTGGCCGGCAGACCGATTATATCCTACTGCATAGAGCGTCTGTTTTTCCACAGCAGAATCGATGCCATTCAGATTGTTGCAGACCCGGTCTGGCGAAAGCAGATACAAGGCTGGCTGGAGAAAGATGGGTTCAGCAAGAAGTTTCGAGGCTTTTCAGACCCCGGAGAGAACAGGCAGCTTTCTATCCTGCATGGTTTAGAGGATATTCGGGAATACGCGTCAGACAATGATTACGTGTTCATCCACGATGCCGCCCGTCCATTGCTTTCAGAACAACAGATTACAGACTGTCTGATTGGAGCTTCAGGACACGACGGGGTTCTTCCTGTGCTGCCTATGAAGGATACGGTCTACTCAAGCACAGACGGAAAAAAGATAACAGGATTGTTAAATAGAAGCGAAATCTATGCCGGACAAGCTCCGGAGGTATTCCGGCTGGGTTCTTACTATGAAGCCAACTTAAGTCTTCTGCCCGAGAGGATCAGGCAGATTAACGGCTCTACGGAGCCTGCAATTATGGCGGGATTGGATATTGTGATGATTCCCGGTGATGAGGGAAACTTTAAAATAACGACAAAAGAAGACCTGGAAAGATTCAGGAAAATGACAGAGACCGTTCAATAGAATTTTGAATTTTTAAGGAGACAAGAATGAAAGCATGGGTATTACATAATATCGGTAATCTTAAGTTTGATACCGTAGAAGAGCCGGCAATACAAGACAATGAGGTATTGGTAAAGGTAAAAGCCGCCGGAATCTGCGGGTCGGATATTCCCAGAATCTATCGGAATGGCGCATATTCCCATCCGCTGATTCCGGGACACGAATTTTCAGGCGTGGTGGTGAAAACAGGAGCGTCGGTAAGTCCGGCATTAGAAGGACGGCGGGTGGGGATATTTCCGTTAATTCCCTGCCGCAAGTGTCCGCCTTGCCTTAAGCAGCAGTATGAGATGTGCAGGAATTACAGCTATCTTGGGTCGCGCCGGGACGGTGGATTTGCCGAGTATGCAGCGGTTCCGGAGGCGAATTTGTTAAAGCTTCCGGACAGCATCTCTTTTGAGGAAGCGGCGATGTTAGAGCCAATGGCTGTGGCTGTCCATGCTATGAGGCGGATTGAGGTCAATGAAAACGACAATGTTGCCATCTGCGGTGTCGGCACGATTGGATTTTTGTTGTATATATTTCTTCGGGAAGCCGGGGTGCGGAATATCTATGTGTTTGGAAATAAAGACTTCCAGAAGCAGACACTCCTGAAACTGGGTCTTCGGGAAGAGTTCTACTGTGATATCCGTAAGAAGGATACAAATCTATGGCTGACGGAGAGAACAGGCGGCACAGGTGCGGATGTTTTTTTTGAGTGTGTCGGCAAGAATGAAACTCTGGTACAGGCGGTGAATCAGACCTCATTTAGCGGAAAGGTTATGTTGGTCGGCAATCCTTTCGGGGATATGAGTCTGGAAAAATCGGTGTATTGGAAGATACTGCGTAATCAGCTAACTGTGAAGGGAACGTGGAATTCTTCCTTTACAGGAGAAGAATCGGATGACTGGCATTATGTGCTGAAACGGCTTCAGGAAAAACGAGTCGTACCGGCAGATTTAATTACCCATCGGTTTTCGATGGAAGAGTTAGAGAAGGGGTTCCGTATTATGCGGGATAAGACAGAGGATTATGTGAAGATTATAGGGCGGTAAGGAGAAGTCCTGATATGGGTTTGTACAATGGCAGAGGCAGACCTGTATCAGGATTTTTATATAATTTTTTGAATATATATTGACATTTTGAAGGATTTATGGTTATATTAAAACATGAACATATGAATGATTGTTCATATGAAAAACATGATTAGACAGAGGCATGACGTTTTCAAGTAGTAGGAGGAATGTACCAATGGATGAGAAGGAAAGGAAGATCATAGATAACTGTGGGGATGGAAGGGAGCAGGGACAAGAACAAGAACATGCTCATAATGAGGCTGCTCATAGTCATGAAGAAGGATGTGAATGTGGCCATGACCATACTCATGAGCACCATAGCCATGAAGCCCACTGCGGATGCGGCCATGACCACAGCCACCCACACAGCCATGAGGAGCACGTCCATGAAGCCCGCTGCGGATGCGGCCACGACCACAGCCATCCGCACATCCATGAATCTTCGCAGCCCCAGAACACCCCGGCTATGCCGGCAGGTGTCCCGAAGCGTATCTACATTCTCGACAACCTAGGCTGCGCCAACTGTGCCGCGAAGATGGAGCGGCAGATACGGGAACTTCCGGGGGTAAAGATGGCAGCTATAACATTTGCAACGAAGCAGCTGGCAGTGGCAGCAGATGACCCGGACGCACTGCTCCCCGAATATCGAAGAATCTGCGCATCCATCGAGTCCGAGGTTACAGTGACACCCCGAGAGGACGAAGCAGCTTTGCATAAAAAGGAAAGTCCCTTTGTGGAGAATAAAAAGGATATTTTATCGGCGGCTGCGGGTGCAGTCCTGTTTATTGCAGGCGAAATCATGGAGCGTATGATGCCGGATTCTGCCGTCACTGCGATTTTGTTTATTGCGGCATATGTAATTCTGGGACTTGAGATAGTATGGACAGCCATAAAAAATCTGACAAAAGGCCATGTATTTGATGAGAATTTTCTGATGAGCGCGGCGACGCTGGCCGCATTTACCATTGGAGATTTTGCAGAAGCTGTGGGCGTCATGCTGTTCTACCGGGTAGGCGAGATTTTCGAAGATATCGCCGTAAGCCGCAGCCGTTCCCAGATTATGGAGGCCGTAGACCTGCGGCCGGAGAATGTGGCCCTTGTCCGGGAAAATGATGTGCAGACGATTCCGGCCAAGGATGCCAAGGCGGGAGATGTCATCCTAATCCGTCCCGGCGACCGTATCCCGTTGGACGGCAGAATTGTGGAGGGACAGAGCCAGATTGATACTTCTCCTGTCACAGGAGAGCCTGTGCCTGTGAAAGTATTTCCCGGGAAAGACGTATACTCCGGCTGCGTCAACGATACGGGCGTGCTGAAGCTTGAAGTGACAAAGCCTCTTGGAGAATCCATGGTGACACGAATCCTTGATTCTGTGGAAAATGCGGCTGCAAGCAAGCCCAAGATTGACCGTTTTATCACTAAATTTGCCAGAATCTATACACCGGTGGTAGTGGCGGCGGCAGTCCTTACGGCCGTAGTCCCGTCAATCTTTACAGGCGACTGGAATTACTGGATTTACACTGCGATTACCTTCCTGGTTATCAGCTGTCCGTGCGCGCTGGTTTTGAGTGTGCCGCTGGCCTTTTTCTCAGGAATCGGCGCAGGCTCAAGGCAGGGAATTTTGTTTAAAGGCGGAGTAGCCATAGAAGCCTTGAAGGACGTGAAAGCCGTCGTTATGGATAAGACCGGAACGATCACGAAAGGAAATTTTGTAGTACAGGAAGTCGTATCCTTAAACCGCCTGACGGAGAAACAGATTTTGACTGTGGCGGCAGACTGCGAACTGGATTCTACCCACCCGATTGCAACGAGTATCGTTGCAGAGGCTCATGGGAGAAACCTGAATCTTGTAAGGCCCCGGCAGGCAGAGGAGATTTCCGGCAAAGGAATCAGAGCAGTATTTCCGGAAGGAACTGTGCTCTGCGGAAGCCAAAGCTTGATGGCAATGAATCAGATTGATACGAAGGAATACCGTAAAGACGCTTATGGTACGGAGGTGCTGGTAGCGATTGACGGAGAGCTGGCGGGATATCTGGTGATTGCAGATGTGATTAAGGAGGAGGCTAAAGCGGCGGTACAGAGGATGAAATCCCAGAGCCTTGTCACAGCAATGCTTACCGGAGATGCAAAAGACAGCGCGATGGCTGTGGCCCAAAAGACCGGAATTGACGAGGTACACGCACAGCTTTTGCCACAGGATAAGCTAAAGCATCTGCAGGATATCCGGAAGAAACACGGAGCCGTAATGTTTGTAGGCGACGGAATCAATGACGCGCCTGTCCTTGCAGGGGCAGACGTGGGAGCGGCTATGGGAAACGGAGCGGATGCGGCTATTGAAGCTGCGGACGTGGTGTTCATGACCTCCTCTGTGGAAGCGATTCCGGAGTCAGTAGGGATTGCAAGAAGGACGGGAAGAATCGCCATGCAGAACGTGGTATTTGCCCTTGTGATTAAATTCATGATTATGGTACTTGGATTCCTTGGGTACGCCAATATGTGGATGGCCGTATTTGCAGATACAGGGGTAGCGATGCTCTGTGTATTAAATTCTATCCGCGTATTATATGCAAAAAAATCATTACGAAAATATTAATTTTACATTCATTTTATGCCAAACGGTTGAAATCAGAGATTCCGTTTGGCATAATTAATAACAGGGATTTTCATATCCATGGAAAGGAAGGCATAATATGAAGAAGACAGAGGCCGAGTGCTGCGATGTAACTTGTGTCCATGACGATATCGTCCGTCGGATTGGGACGAAGATGCCTGAAGAAGAACTGCTCAAGGAGTTGGCAGATTTTTATAAAGTATTTGGGGATTCTACCAGGATTAAGATTCTGTGCGTACTGTTAGAGGCGGAGGTGTGTGTCTGTGACCTTGCCGAGATTTTAGGCATGACTCAGTCGGCAATCTCCCATCAGCTCAGGGTGTTAAAGCAGATGAAGCTGGTGAAGAACCGCAGAGACGGAAAGACCGTATATTATTCGCTGGCCGACGATCACATCCAGACGATTATCAGCCAGGGTATGGAGCATATTACAGAGTAGTTTTCCGGTGTCCCATACACCGGGCAAAAGGGTAGGGCAACATGACAAAGCAGCTGAGAGTAAAGTGTATTATCTATATTACAGGAATTGTCGTATATGGGGGCGCAATTGCAGCGTCCATGTTTTATACACTGGATAGCCGGTTGAAATTTATCTGGTTTCTGGCGGCATATCTGATTATTGGGTTTGAGACATTCTTAAGGCTAGGCGAGAATCTGATGCAGAAGAAGATTATGACCGAATATACGCTGATTGTGCTTGCGACAGTCGGCGCTGTCGGAACCATGCGTTATACGGAAGGCGTGTTTGTCATGGCGCTGTTCGGGCTTGGAATGCTGTTTGACGCTTATTCCACAGCCAGTACGAAGAGGACCATTCAGGAGTTGATTAACATCCGGCCGGAGTATGCCACGAGGCTTGTGCGCGGCAGAGAGTTTAGGGTGGATCCTTCCACGCTTAAGCCGGGACATGCGATTATCATCAAGCCGGGTGAGAGAGTACCGGCAGACGCTATGGTTACATATGGAATCTCGGATATGGATACTAAGGCGCTGACGGGGGAGGCGCTTCCTCAGTCTGTGGGAACCGGAGACAGAATATACAGCGGTTATATCAACCTGAGCGCGGCCATTGAAGCAATGGTGATGGGCTCTTATGAGGATTCGGCTGTTACAAGGATTATGAGAATGGTGGAAGAGGCGCAGGAACAGAAGTCGGAGAGCGAGAATTTTGTCGGCTCTTTCTCTAGGTTCTATACGCCCGCCATGCTGTTGTGCGCGCTGGCTATTATGGTCTACCCGTCAATGACATTTTCCTATGGGAATTGGGATGCATGGATTTACAGGGGATTGATTTTTCTTGTGGTTGCCTGTCCCTGTGGTTTAGTGTTGTCCATACCCTTGGCGTTTCTCGGCGGAATCGCTTCGGCCGCAAGGCAGGGGATTGTAATCAAGGGCAGGAATCATTTGGAGGATTTGGCGAAAGCAGACACCTTTATATTTGATAAGACAGGAACGCTGACAGAAGGTGTGTTTCGCGTCAAGGATGTGCGGGCGTTTCATATGACCCGGGAGGAGCTTTTAGGGATTGCGGCGCATGTGGAGAGCTATTCCAACCATCCTATCGCTCAGTCTCTGCTTACGGAATACCGCAGACAGGTGGACAAGAGAAGGGTATGCAGGATGCGCGAGATGCCGGGCTTCGGCGTGAGCGCCATATTTGACGGAGAACGGGTTTTTGTAGGGAATAAAAGGCTGATGGACTGGCAGGGAATCGTGTGTACAGAGGTGGATCAGCCGGGGACTGTGCTCTATGTGGCCATCGGGAAGCACTATGCCGGTTATATTGTTATCGAGGATTCGATCAAGGAGAATACGAAGGATACCTTTGACTACCTGCGGGACAAATGCAACGCAGTTCTTATCATGCTGACCGGGGATACACAGAGCGGAAGTCTTCCGGTTGCAAGGGCACTTGAGATGGATTATGCTTATGCGGACCTTATGCCGGAGGATAAGCTGGAGCATGTGGAGGATTTCCTGAGTATTCAGGACAGTTCAGAGCGTCTGGTGTGTGTGGGCGACGGTATTAATGACGCTCCCATTCTGGCCAGGGCGGATGTTGGAATCGCCATGGGCGCTATGGGGTCTGAGGCCGCGGTTGAGGCTGCGGATGTGATTCTGTTGGAGGATGACCTGCCGGGGATTGTGGACGCTATCAAGATTGCGAAAGAGACGCTTAAGGTAGTGGAGCGCAACGTGACCTTTGCATTACTTATCAAGGCGCTGGTTCTGGTGCTTTCGGTTATAGGTTTTTTAAGTATGGGGCAGGCGATTATAGCGGAGGTGGGCGTCATGTTTCTGGCGCTGCTTAATTCCGCATGGGTTACGAAATATACGGTATAGTTTGTGATAAAAAGATAGAGAAGTGCAGCAGATGGGAGAAGATTCATGAAGAAGGGGTATCGCAGAAGACGTTCGAGGAAGAGAAGAGCCAACAGGATCATTACAGGAATATTACTGGTGGTTCTTATCCTATTGTGCGTGTGTCTATATCTGTGTCTGGCAGTCTGGAAGGGTAATCCTTCGGAGGAAGGAATAGAATGTCTGAAAAATGGGCAGTATGAAGAAGCGGTTGGATATTTTGAACAGGCTGTGGAGGATGAGGTTAATATAGGGGACGCTTACAGGGGAATCGGGATTGCCCGGTGGGAGATGGAAGACTATGAAGGCGCGCGGGACGCGTTTCAGAAGGCATTGGAGCAGGAGACAGAGAGTCCGTTTACGGGAACTATCTATAATTTTCTGGGAAGCATAGAGATGAAGCTTGGGAATCCGGAATCGGCTCAGAATTATTTCCAGTCCGGGATTGGTCTTAAGGGCAACAGCGAGGAGCTTGACCGCGAGATGAAGTATAATTTGATTGTGGCGTTGGAGCAGACAGGGGACTGGGAGAGTGCGAAGGCGAAGGTGGCCGAGTATGCCGCCGAGTACCCGGACGACGCCAAAGCGCAGAAGGAGCAGCAGTTCCTGGAGACAAGATAGTGTGCTGTGTAAGCGGCAGAGGATTGGCAGAATAGAAGAGGAAGACATGATTGAATTAGCGAAGGAAACAGAGAGGGTCATTCTGGTAGGAGTATGCACTTCCGAAGAAGAGGAGGCGCTTCATTCTCTGGAAGAGTTAAAAGATTTGGCGGACACAGCCGGGGCAGAGACTGTGGGACGGCTTTTGCAGAATCGGGAGCAGGTGCATCCGGGGACTTATATTGGAAAAGGCAAGATTGAGGAGTTGAAGGACCTGCTGTGGGAGTTAGACGCGACAGGTATCATCTGTGACGATGAGCTTTCACCGGCCCAGATGAAGAATCTGCAGAATGAATTGGATACCAAGGTCATGGACAGGACTTTGGTAATTCTGGATATTTTTGCTGCAAGGGCGTCCACCAGCGAGGGCAAGATTCAGGTGGAACTGGCGCAGCTTAGATACCGGCAGACCCGCCTTACAGGATTCGGTACGTCCATGTCCAGACTTGGAGGCGGAATCGGAACCAGAGGTCCGGGGGAGAAGAAGCTGGAAGTTGACCGGCGGCTTATTAAGAGCCGGATTGCACAGCTTAATCGGGAGCTTAAGGATGTTCGGCGTCACCGGGAGGTCACACGTGAACAGAGATGCAGAAACCATATCCCTGTGGCCGCGATTGTAGGATACACCAATGCCGGAAAGTCAACGCTTTTAAATGCGCTGACAGGCGCGGATATTTTGGCGGAGGATAAGCTGTTTGCCACGCTGGACCCCACGACTAGAAACCGAAGGCTTCCGGGCGGACAGGAAATCCTGCTGACAGATACGGTAGGATTCATACGGAAACTGCCCCATCATTTGATTGAGGCGTTTAAGAGTACGCTGGAGGAAGCGCGGTATGCAGATTTGATTTTACATGTGGCAGACGTGTCTAATCCACGGATGGATGAGCAGATGTATACGGTATATGACACCCTTAACAGTCTGGGAGTGACGGACAAGCCTGTAATCACAGTATTCAACAAGCAGGATAAGCTTGGGGAGGATGCGGGAATTATCCGGGATTTTCGCGCCGATTATACGGTTAAGATATCGGCAAAGACGGGCGAGGGGATGTTAGAGCTTTTAAAGACGGTAGAGGCTGTCCTTCGGGAACGGAAACGATTGATTGAGAACCTGTATTCTTATCAGGATGCAGGGAAACTTCAGCTAATCCGCAGGTACGGGGAGTTGTTAGAGGAAGACTACCGGGCGGAGGGAATTTTCGTGCGGGCATACGTCCCGGTTGAGATCTGCGAGAAAATACGGATTCCGTCATAGAGTCTGATGCGTCAGGGTATCCTTTGGAGATTCGCCAAAGAATTTTTTGTAGGCGCGGCAGAACGTAGAATAGTCCTTAAAACCGCAGTCAAAACAAGCCTGTGTGCCCTGCACGCCGGATAGGAGCAGTTCTTTTGCAAGCAGGAGCCGTTTTTGGGACGTATACTGCCCCAGGGTATAACCGGTTTCCTGCTTGAACAGCCTCATCATATAATATTTGCTGATGTAGAAATGGTCAGCGAGAGCCTGAATACCCAGCTCACCCTCCAAATTCTCGTTGATATACCGCAGGATATCCAGAATTTTTAAGTTGCAGTTATCCGTATCAATAAATTCCAGACGGTTTTTCATGGCGGCACGATTCAGGTGTACCATAAATTCCAAAAACAATACCTGGCGGAACAGTTCGGCGGCATAGCCGTCGTCCGTAAATGATTTTTCCAGCCGTGAAATGGAGCGGAACAGGGAACTTTTTTCAGGAGAAGGAATCCGCAGTACATTGGAGTGCTCTTCCTCAGCCTTGTGGAAGCAAAAACTTAAATCGTAGCTGTCCGTCTTATAGGCGTTCATGAAATTAACAGAGATATAGACGATGATTCTGTCGTAGGGAACGGAATTGTCAACGACAAGCCTGTGGATGTCGTTGTGCCTGACGAGCACAATGTCATACGGCTTTAATTCATAAGATTTCCCTTCGATGATGTAACTGACCTTTCCTTTGAGGAAAATGGTAATCTTGTCAAAGTCATGATAGTGGTACGCCACTTCTTTTGTTTCCTGGTCTGTCAGGTGAAAAAGGCGAAATTCGCTGTTCAGATATCCTTTTTTAACATACTGTTCCATTTGTATCCCCCATAATCAAATAGCAGGCGGAATTTTCCGGCGGTTTCTCACATATCATACTGTAAGATAGCACTATTTGCAATAGAATTGGCATGAATTGTGTTGAAATGGGAAATAATGCCTGTTATGATTAGAGTATATTCAAATTGTAACCATCGGCAAAGATAAGTGTAAGAGAGGCATGGAGGTATGTAATGAAGGTTGTATTAGAGCGTTATCACGGACTTGGAAATGATTATGTGGTATTTGATCCGAATAAAAATGAATTAGAGCTTACCAAAGAGAATGTGAAAATGATTTGTGAGCGCAATGCCGGACTTGGCTCAGACGGGGTACTGGAAGGTCCAATCCTTGAGGCGGAGGGGATGCATGTGAAGGTATGGAATCCGGACGGGAGCGAGTCGGAGACCAGCGGGAACGG
>CATLIP010000037.1 GCA_949957035.1 uncultured Lachnospiraceae bacterium | reverse complement strand
TAGCTTCTCTCCATCATATCCCGCAAGATTCTGTCTTCCGGAAGATACGCTCCGATCCGCTGTGTCAGGATATCGTGGGGCGGGGTCAGTTCTGCCGTCCTGCCATTCTTCTGAATCAGAAGGTGGCGGTAACTGGTACCCACATAGAACCCATATCCCTCTGCCCCAATCCCTTCTTTCAACGCTTCTATTAATATAGCCGCATCCGCCGTGTCGATCTCGTCAGAGCTGTGGTCTAAGATGGTCTGTTCTTCATAAGCTGCGTCCTCCTCCGACAATGACACCAAATTACACCGGAAAGACACGTCCGTATCCTCCATATCCACGCCGATGCTCAGCGCCTCTAACGGAGATCTTCCCGTATAGTAGACCCTGGGGTCATAACCCATAACCGACAGGTTCGCCGTATCGCTCCCCGGCGCCATCCCCTCCGGAACCATAGACGCCATGCCAAGCTCTGACACCGGTGCAAGACTGTCCATGAACGGAGTATGCGCCGCCTCAAGGGTCGTCCTTCCCCCCAGCTTCTCAAGAGGTCTTCCCGCCATCCCGTCGCTCAGAATAATTACATATTTCATTGTTATCTCACTCCCATTTTCTCTTATCGGACACGTAACGCAAGGGCTATCCTTCCACACGTATCATGTGCAGAATCTCATCTCTGTAGATATTTGCCCTGGTCGCATAGTCTCCCTCCATCATGACCGGAGTGACAAACCCAAATTCTCCCTCAAGTTCTTTTACTTCCACCACTTCGATCTCCCCAAAGGAATCCCTAAGCTTTGGCAGCATCTCCTCTTTTTCTCCCTTGATACGTACAAAGAAGCGGCGTTTCGCGTCTGCTTTATCCTCAAGTTTGAGCTTCTCCTGTTTCCACATGGTCATAATATTCCGGTTCAGATGCTTTGCCGCATCCACCACGTCCGCCACTACAGCGCTGGCCGTCGGAAGCTTTCCCGCGCCGCTGCCGTAGAACATGGCGTCTCCAAGAACATTTCCATGTACGAAAATGGAATTAAATACCCCGTTCACATTATAGAGGGGGTGCTGCGGATACAGCATACAGGGAGCCACGATGGCATGGAGCCTGTTTCCCCCATGGCGTTTGCTGGACGCCAGAAGCTTGATGGTGGTTCCCATTGCCCGGGCATACTTCATATCCTCCACTGTAATTTCGGTAATTCCTTCACAGTAAATATCCTCGAAATCCACCTGCTGCCCGGAAATCAGCGAAGACAGAATCGCAATCTTCCTGCAGGCGTCATACCCTTCTACGTCCGCCTCAGGATTTCTCTCCGCATAACCGTTGGCCTGCGCTTCTTTTAAGACCGTATCGTAGTCCGCTCCCTCATAGAACATCTTTGTCAGCATATAGTTGGTGGTTCCATTCAGGATGCCTGTGATTTCCTCAATCTCATCTGCCGTCAGGGAAGAATTGAGAGGGCGGATAATGGGTATTCCGCCGCCAACGCTGGCCTCAAACAGGAAATTAATGTTCTGCTCCTCGGCAATGGACAGAAGCTCTGCCCCATGTTTTGCCACCAACGCCTTGTTGGACGTGGCCACGCTCTTTCCCGCCTGGAGACATCGCTTTACAAAGGTATAAGCAGGCTCAATGCCCCCCATCACCTCCACCACAATCTGAATCTCGTCGTCCCCAATAATCGTCTCGAAATCATGGATAATCTTCTCCTGTACAGGATCTCCTGGAAAATCCCGCAAGTCCAGCACATACTTGATATTCAGCTCATCCCCGATTCTCTGGTTGATACGCGCGCCATTGGTGTTCACCACCTCCACAACGCCGGAGCCTACCGTCCCATACCCCATAACTGCTATATTTACCATCTTGCTGTCCCTCCTCTAACTATTCACTGGCTGTTTCAGATATTCACTGACTGTTTCAGATATGCGTTCATGAACAGATCAATACCGCCGTCTAAGACCGCCGTCACATTGCTGTTCTCCACATTGGTTCTGTGGTCCTTCACCATGGTATAAGGCTGCATCACATAAGAACGAATCTGGTTTCCAAATCCGATTTCCTTCACTTCTCCACGGATATCCGACACCTTGTCCGCCTGTTCCTGTTCCTTCAAAAGCTGTAATTTCACCTTTAACATCTGCATTGCCTTCTCTTTGTTGTGGTGCTGGGAACGCTCGTTCTGGCACTGCACTACAATCCCCGTAGGCAGATGAGTAATACGGATTGCCGATGACGTCTTATTGACATGCTGCCCTCCCGCGCCGCTTGCCCGGTACGTGTCAATCTTCAAATCATCCTCTGCAATCTCGATATCAATCTCATCCTCAATATCCGGCACTACGTCGCAGGACGCAAAGGAAGTCTGCCGCTTGCCCGCCGCATTGAACGGAGAAATCCGCACTAAACGGTGGACGCCCTTTTCTGATTTTAGATAGCCGTAAGCATTCTCTCCATTTACCTCAAAGGTTATGGCTTTGATGCCCGTGATATCCCCGTCCAGATAGTCAAGCACCTGGATTGAGAATCCCTTCCTCTCCGACCATCGGCTGTACATCCGGTAGAGCATGCTGGCCCAGTCGCAGGATTCCGTCCCGCCCGCACCTGCATGGATGGTCACAATGGCATTACAGGAATCATATTCTCCCGACAAAAGCGTCTGAATACGAAGCCCCTCGAACACTGCCTCGAACTCCTGAATCTCCGTCCGGATTTCTTCCGCCATGGAAGCGTCGTTTTCCTCGTATCCCATCTCAATCAACAGGTTGATATCATCGTAAGCCGTATACAGCTTCTTGATGGTATCCACCTGCTCTTCCAGAGTTTTCAGTTCCTTCATGAACCGCTGGGACTCTTCCGGATCGTCCCAGAAGCCCGGCTCCTCTATCTTGTGCTGCAGTTCCTCAATCCGTCTTTCCTTCCCTGCCAGGTCAAAGTGAATCCCTCATCTCGGCAAGAGGTTCTTCATATGCATTCATCAGTGTCTTGAACTGATCTAATTCAACCATCTTATCACCTCTTTCTTATATTCTTTCTATCTATAGCTGCTTAGCTATTTACGCCCGCAGCACTGCTTATACTTCTTCCCGCTTCCGCACGGACATGGATCGTTGGGGTATACCTTCTTATCCGCCCGTTTCTTAGGCGCCCGCGCAGCGCTTTCATCCCGGTTGGTTCCTGTCACCTTCGCCACCTGCTCACGCTCTACCTTCTGCTCGATACGGATATGGAACAACGCCCGGATGGTATCCGCCGCAATCCCCTTCGTCATCTCGTCGAACATGTCGTATCCCAGCATCTTGTACTCTACCTTAGGGTCACGCTGACCGTAAGCCTGCAGTCCAATTCCCTGACGGAGCTGATCCATGTCGTCGATGTGTGCCATCCACTTTGCGTCAATCACCTTCAACAGGAAGACACGCTCCACCTCACGGACATGCTCCGGCTCCGGGAATTCGGATTCCTTCGCCTCATACGCCTTTGCCGCACGTTCTTTCAGCAGATGCTTCAATTCCTTCTGCCCCATTCCTCTTACGTCTTCTTCCGTGACCGCCGCAATCGGTATGGTATTGTGAATCGTCAGGTTCAGCTCTGCCAGGTTCCACTCGTCATAATCCTGGTCCTTTCCAGTCACCATATCTACCACATTTTCCACATATTCATTCATCATATGGAAAATGGAATCCCGCATATTCTCTCCGTCCAGTACCCGGCGTCTCTCTTCGTAAATAATCTCTCTCTGCTCATTCATGACCTGGTCATAATCCAGCAGGTTCTTACGGATTCCAAAGTTATTCGCCTCAATCTTCTGCTGTGCCTTCTCAATGGCGCTTGAGAGCATCTTATGCTCAATCTGCTCCCCGTCTTCCACGCCAAGAGCCGTAAATATACTCATCAGCCTTTCTGAGCCGAACAGACGCATCAAATCATCCTCCAGGGAAATGTAGAATCTGGATTCTCCCGGATCTCCCTGACGTCCGGAACGTCCTCTTAACTGATTATCGATACGTCTGGACTCATGCCGCTCCGTTCCGATGATTTTAAGACCTCCGGCCGCCTTCGCCTCGTCGTCCAGCTTGATATCCGTACCACGTCCCGCCATATTCGTAGCGATAGTCACGGCGTCATGAATACCTGCCTGCGCCACAATCTCCGCCTCCATCTCATGGAACTTGGCATTCAGCACGTTATGTTTGATTCCCCGCCGTTTCAGCATACCGCTCAAAAGCTCAGAATTTTCAATGGTAATCGTACCAACCAGTACCGGCTGATGCCTGCTGTGGGCCTCTTCAATGGCGTCGCAGACTGCTTTAAACTTCTCCTTCTGTGTCTTATACACGGCGTCGTCCAAATCTTTCCTCTGTACCGGCACGTTGGTCGGAATCTCAATGACGTCCATCCCGTAAATCTCACGGAACTCCTTCTCCTCCGTCAGCGCCGTACCGGTCATACCCGCCTTCTTGGCAAACTTGTTGAACAAGTTCTGGAAGGTGATGGTGGCAAGGGTCTTGCTCTCCCGCTTCACCTTCACATGCTCCTTCGCCTCGATTGCCTGATGCAGACCATCCGAATAACGGCGTCCCGGCATAATACGCCCGGTGAACTCGTCTACAATCAGGACTTCGTCCTCTTTCACCACATAATCCTTGTCCTTGAACATCAGATTGTGGGCGCGCAACGCTAAAATAATATTATGCTGAATCTCTAAGTTCTCCGAATCCGCAAGGTTCTCGATATGGAAGAACTTTTCCACCTTCTGTACACCGTCTTCTGTCAGGTTGATATTCTTTTCCTTCTCATTGACGATAAAGTCTCCCGTCTCCTCAATCTCCTCGCCCATAATGGCGTTCATCTTGCTGAACTCGCCGCTGGCTTCCCCCCGCTCTAACTGGCGTGCTAAGATGTCGCAGGCCTCATAAAGCTTCGTGGACTTGCCGCTCTGCCCGGAAATAATCAGAGGCGTACGGGCTTCGTCAATCAGTACGGAATCCACCTCGTCGATGATGGCATATTTCAAGCCTCTCTGCACAAGCTGTTCCTTGTAAATGACCATGTTGTCCCTCAGGTAGTCGAACCCAAGTTCATTGTTGGTCACGTAAGTTATGTCACAATTGTACGCGGCGCGGCGCTCGTCATTGTCCATGCCGTTAAGCACGACGCCTACGGTCAGTCCTAAAAACTCATGTACCTGTCCCATCCACTCGGCGTCACGCTTTGCCAGATAGTCGTTGACCGTTACCACATGTACGCCCTCTCCTGTCAGGGCATTTAAGTAAGCCGGAAGGGTGGACACCAACGTCTTTCCTTCACCGGTACGCATCTCGGAAATACGTCCCTGATGCAGGATAATACCGCCGATAATCTGGACGCGGAAATGCCGCATCCCCAGCACACGCACAGACGCCTCCCTTACGACAGCATACGCCTCGGGCAGGATGTCATCAAGAGTGGCCTCGCCGCTTGTAAGCCTCTCCTTAAATTCTCTGGTCTTATCCTTTAATTCACTGTCCGAAAGCTTCTGCATCTCCGGCTCAAGAGCCTCCACTGCATCTACAATCGGATAGATTCTCTTTAACTCATTCTCACTATGTGTTCCAAATAATTTCTGCATTAACCCCATATCGGATAGCTCCTTATCACTAATTTAGCCATGGTAAACCACTTTATCCTACATAATAACACTATCTATAAGTCAATTCAACTAATTTATAAAGTGTTTACAAACTGTTAATTTTCCGTTTGTATCTGTTTTAAGGGTATATCAGCAATATTTTTTACATATTCATAAGGAATCTTTCCGCCGAAAAGGTCCAGGGCGCTTCCGATGGTAAAATCCAGCCGCCCCCCGGAAATCTTGCGGAAATGCTCCAAATCTTCAAGGCTTCCGATTCCACCGGCGTAAGTGGTTGGTATCTTTTGCCGTGTGCTTAACAGCTTCACAAGCCCGTCCTCGACGCCGGAGGCTTTCCCCTCCACGTCCACGCCATGTACCAGAAATTCATCGCAGTAACCAGCAATTTTGTCCAGGATTTCACAGGTCAGCTTTACGTTGGTGAAAGTCTGCCAACGGTTTGTTACGATATAATAACCGTCTTCTTTTTTCCTACAGCTTAGGTCGATTACCACGTGTTCCTTCCCTACGGTACGGCACAACTGCTCCATACGGTTCCAGTGGATTTCGCCGTCTTTGAAAACATAGGAGGTAACGATTACATGGCTTGCCCCGGCTTCGATGTATGCCCCGGCATTTTCGGCAGTAATTCCGCCTCCAATCTGCAGGCCGCCCGGGTATTCCTCTAATGCCTTCAAAGCCTGCCGCCTGGTCTGCTCGTAATATTCTGAGGAAAGCGGGTTCAGCAGAATCACATGGCCTCCTTTTAACCCGTCCTTCCTATATAAATGAGCGAAATACTCTGCATTCTGGGCGGCCGAATAGTTTTCCACCGCTTGGTTTTCTTCGTCTTTTAAACTTCCGCCTACAATCTGTTTTACGGTTCCGTTATGGATATCGATGCAAGGTCTGAATCTCATATGCGCTCCTTTTAATACCGGTTATCGAAAATACGGGTGGACTTCTTCTCGCTTCTTGGCAGATCCCCGATTGGAACCGGCTTTACGTTTACCGTAACGCCAATCTTGTTCTTAAATTCCTGCTGGATTGCTTTGGAGGCCGCTTTCGGCTCTACCCCATGGTTGATTTCTACGAACAGGGTGCAGACGTCCTTTCCGTTCATGTGATCCAGCATGAACTGGTACTCGCTTGACGCCTCTGCTACGCCTTTTAGCATCTCCTCAATCTGGCTGGGGAAAATGTTGACCCCCTTGACCTTCACCATGTCGTCCGTTCTTCCAATCAGTGTGTCGATTCTTGGGAAACGGGAACCGCAGGGGCAGTCTCCGGGAATAAAACGAGTCAGGTCGTGGGTGCGGTAGCGAATCAGCGGCGCGCCCTGCTTGCGAAGGGTAGTGATGACCAGTTCTCCGATTTCACCGTCCGGCAGGACTTCGCCTGTCTTAGGATCTACAATCTCGAAATACACATAGTCATCCCAGTAATGCATTCCGCACTCATAGTCGCAGCTCATGGCAATTCCCGGGCCATATACCTCCGTCAGCCCGTAAATGTCATAAAGCTTGACTCCAAGCTCTGACGCAATCCTCTTTCGCATCTTCTCGCCCCACCGTTCAGAGCCGATTACGCCTTTTTTCAGGCTGATTTTATCTGTCAGATTCCTCTTTGCAATTTCTTCCGCAAGGAGAAGCGCGTAGGACGAGGTGGCGCATAGGACGGTGGATTTCAAATCCTGCATCATGCGAAGCTGCTTGTCGGTGTTGCCGGGCCCCATAGGGATGGTCATTGCCCCCAGATGTTCCGCTCCTAACTGGAAACCGATGCCCGCTGTCCACAGCCCGTATCCTGGCGTAATGTGGATGCGGTCCAAAGCAGTAATTCCAGCCATCTCATAGCATCTGGCGAACATCTTTGCCCAGTCGTCCACGTCCTTTTGGGTATAAGGGATGATGACCGGAGTTCCCGTTGTGCCGGAGGATGAATGAATTCGGACGATTTCTTCGTCCGGGACTGCCTGAAGCCCCAGCGGATATGCCTCCCTGAGGTCTCCCTTCCATGTAAACGGAAGTTTCTCAAAATCTTCCTGGCTGTTGATTGCGTCAATATCAATATCCTTGAATTTCTCTTTATAGAAACAAGGCTTTGACGTCAGCAATTTTAAGTTCGTCTTGATTAGTCTGAATTGTAATTCTGTCATTTTCATGTGTATGTTCCTTTCCTATTCCTTTAAGCCTCGATATTTCGGACTATCTGGTATTATATAGTATTCTGTTTGTCTTGAAAACTCAAAAACTCTTCTACAATAGCCTTTTCTCTTTTATCTATACATTTGCCCAGAAGTGTTTTTCTATCACTCAACATATCCATCGTGTGGTATATTCCAAAATTTTTATTCAACCTCTGAACAGCCTTTATAAGATTTTCGTCTGCCTGCATATTGGCGGCAACAAGCATTTTCTCTATACCATCCTGCTCCCTCTTTTGCGCCTCTATACTCTGGTAAATTACTTCTGCGCGCTTCGTACTTTTCTCTTCACGCACAATCTTGTTGATTTCATAGCAATGTGTAAGATTTCGGTAATGTATATCATAATCTGTGTTTTTCTTATAATCCACTATAAAGGAATTACAATGATAATCCTGTACTCTTTTATTGTCAGCTTTTATGAAACCTAGCTGTAATACTATTTCCTCTAACTGATTAACCAAAAGGTAGTCTGTTTTTAAATTCAATTCTGGATTAGCAGCCGCATCATATAAATATAACATTGAACAAGATGACAACATATCCTCTATTCGATACAGGTTATCAATCTTTCCCTTTACCATGGCAAGCAAGGAATCCTGTTTGTTTTCGCCATGATAATACTTCCTTACCAGTTTTTCAAGGGAATCGTATTTTAGTCTTCCTTTTTTAATCATATAGGTTCCCTTGTCCCCTGTAAACATGCCAGGTCTGCCAATATACTGCATCCCCATCAGATGCGGTATCATATTCTCTGAATTTGTTACATGGATAATTTTCTTCGGTATATGAATATAATAATCGTTCCTGCACAAAATCCTTTTTGCGTCCAGGAAAACCTCCAGTAACTTTTGATTCCTCATCCTCCATTTCCCCTCTGAACCTTTATCATCCATTCTCCTGATGAAGAAAAATGCCTGAGCAATTAAGCCCAGGCAAAACTTTTCTTTTTGAATTGCAATTCCGGGAGCACGTCCTATGTTACTCCATAGGCAGAGAGCTTCTTTGTATTTCTATTGCCCGCAAAGTCGGGACGGGTAGCTCCTCTCCATCGCCGCAAAAGCACTAAAGCTTTTCATTATCTATAATCTATCATGCATCTGGCCGGTTGTCAATTGCTTTTCTTCTGTTTTCTTTCACTGTTTTCTTTCCAAGTTCCTACCCTCATTCCGTACATACAGCCTCTGCGCCAAGCTCTAACGCCTTGAGATTCATCTCCTGATATTGCGGTTTCACCCGCCTCCTGATTTCACGTTCCATCTCTTCCATACCAATTTCTAAGGCATTGCTCGCCACCGCCGCACCAAGAAGGGCGATATTCAGCGTCTTTGCCGAACCTGCCTTGCTGCAAATATTCTCCCCGTCAATCACATACAATCGTTCCACCTGATTCTTTAGGAAATGAAGCATCTCCCCGCTGTCATACCCCTTCCCGTCTAAACTTGCGGTCACAGGCTGTAGGGCTTTTTGGTTCACAATCACGATTCCTCCCTTTTTTAAATAAGAGAGATTGCGCACAGCCTCCGCAGGCTCAAATGCCAGAAGTACATCCGCGCTTCCCTTTGGAATCATCGGAGAATGAATCTCTTCTCCCACCCGCACATGGCTGACCACAGAACCGCCTCTCTGCGCCATGCCGATTGTCTCTGACGTACGGACAAACATTCCTTTCTCCATTGCGGCATAAGCAATCAGTTTGGAGGCAAGGACTACCCCCTGCCCCCCGACTCCGCACAGTAAACAATTCTTATTCATGGTCCACCTCCTGTATCGCACCAAACTTACATATTTTTGCACAGACGCCGCATCCATAACATAGGCTCGGCTCTATGGAAACCTTCCCCGCGCATACCGTCATTGCCGGACACCCCAATTCTCGGATACACTGCCTGCAAGATACGCATGCCGTCTCATCCACCCGGTAACAAGTCTCTGCCTTCGTGACAGCGATACATGGGGACTTGAAAATCACAGCCCTGACTCCCGTTTCATCCAAGACCTGGCGAACTGCGTCAATGGCCTCCTCGAGTTTTAAAGGATCTGCCTTTTCAATCTTACTCACGCCGATACCTTCCAACACCTTCTCAATGCTTACCTTCGCCACAACCTCCCCCATCATCGTCCTTCCTGTCCCAGGATGAGGCTGGTGTCCGGTCATCGCCGTCGTGGAATTGTCCAGCACAACCAGAACAATGTCCGTCTGGTTGTAAACCCCATTGATTACGCCTGTAATTCCAGAAGCGAAGAAGGTAGAATCACCGATGAAAGCAAAATTTACCGCGTCTCTTTCTATAATGTGAAGCCCCTGTGCGATTGTCACATCTGCGCCCATGCACAGACAGGTGTCAACCATGTCGAGAGGCTCTGCATTGCCAAGGGTATAGCAGCCGATATCCCCGCTAAACACAGCTTTTCTTCCCTTTGCCGCCTGTTTCACTGCATAGAAGGAGGCACGATGAGGACATCCCGCGCAGAGAACCGGAGGACGAACAGGCAGCGGCGGTATTTTCAGGCTTTCCGCCTCAAATCTTCTTAGGTCTTCTCTCAGCGTCTCTTCTGCAAACCTTCTCAGGTCTTCCCTCACGCTCTCGACACTATTCTCCCCCGCATTGGCAGTATCATGGGTAAGTTTGCCCCGAATCGTCACACTCAGATGGTACTTCCCGGCAACCAGAAGAAGCGCCCGCTCAATTACAGGGTCAAGCTCCTCAAATACCAGCACTTCGTCAAGCTCTGCAAGGAACTTGCGCGCCAGCTTCTCCGGAAATGGGTGCGGCGTCCCTACCCGCAGAAGAGGGACGTCCGAAGAAATGCTCTCCTTCACATAAGCATAACTGATTCCTCCCGCCGCAACGCCTTTTCGGACTCCTGCGCCCCCCTCTACAGTATTAAAACGGTAGGAAGAAAATACTTGAGAAAGCTCCTCGTTACGCGCTTCAATCTTCTTATGGTTCTGATAAGACAGTTTCGGAAATATCACCCACCGTCCCGAATCTTTGACAAAACCTTCCGGCTTGCCAAATTCTTCCCCGCACGTCTCATCCGCCGTGTAAGAAGATGCATCAGCCGGCGTCTCCCTGACCGTCACCGACGCGCACCCATGACAGATACGGGTGGTAGGGCGCAGAATCACAGGCGTTCCATACTTTTCCGAATATGCAAATGCATCCCCTGCCATCTCATAGGCTTCTTCCGGGGACGCCGGGTCAAACACCGGCAGCTTCGAGAACCATCCAAAATGCCGGGTGTCCTGCTCCGTCTGTGAGGATATAGGCCCCGGGTCGTCCGCCGACACAATGACCATGCCGCCCTTCACCCCCACATACGCAAGGCTCATCAGCGGGTCGGACGCCACGTTAAGCCCCACCTGCTTCATTGTCACCATGGTTCTCGCTCCTGTGTATGCGGCTCCTGCCGACACCTCAAGGGCCGCTTTTTCATTTACCGACCATTCCACGTGGATTCTGCCTTCCGTATTATTCCTCGCCACAGTCTCTAAAATCTCTGTGGAGGGCGTTCCCGGATATCCCGAAACCAAACGGACTCCGGCATGAATCGCACCTAAAGCGATGGCCTCGTTTCCCATCAGTAATTGTACTGCCATATCTGTTTTCTCCTTTGAAATTACATTCTTATCGCAATATTTTAGCACACTACAGCAAAAAACACCATATCAAAACATGTCCATCCTTTTCCGCCGTTCAAAAAAATCGGTCAAAAACCCGTAAAATTCTATTACATTGCGGCTGTCTGTCTTGTTCCGGTGATAGTGAATGATAATGTCCCGCTGGCAGATTGGCTCTTCAATCTTTAACAGCCTTACATGCTCGTTGTCAATACTGCCCCACGTAAATTCCGGCCAAAACCCGATTCCGATATTCGCTGCAATCATGTTTTTCACGGCAGACGGGTTGTCGCTCTCGAAAATGACCTTAGGCGTGAACCCCGCATGCTGGCAGAACCGGTCGCAGATATAACGGAACTCTCTGGAACCAAGGAGACAGATAAATCCATCGTCTGCCGCTTCTTCAAGCCGCACAGATTCCCTTCCCCTGTATTTCCCATTTTCCGGCACCGCAAGATAGATTTCCTCCCCACATGCAAAACGGTTCTGTTCCTCATGCCCCTGATAGAACAGCTTCGTGGTCACGGCAATATCATAAAGCTCGCTCTCCGAATTTTGCTGGAGCTGAAAATTGATCTCCCCATGTTCTTTCTTATATTCGATGATTGCCTCCATCACAAGCCCCGACGCTGCCAGCACGTTCATATGGATGGTTTCCCCCTCCAGGGCTACCATCATTTTCAGTTGCTCAGGTATGGCGTCCATCTGTTCCATCAGCGGCTCTAATTTCCTCTGTAAATATTTTCCGTATTCTGTCAGCACAATATTCCTGCCTTTTGCCGCAAACAAAGGAACCCCCAAATCCTTCTCAAGCCTGCGGATTGCCTGTGTCAGCGCCGGCTGCGTAATATGCAGGTTCTTTGCGCTGTTCGTCATATGCTTCGTCTTCGCCGCCTCCAGAAAATATCGAATCTGCATGATTTCCATAGGTATCCTCCTGTGCTTCCTCTTCCCTGTTTCCAGAAAATATCGAATCTAAACTATTTTCCTGAAACATTATCATAATCCAATAATCATAATGTAAACATTATGATTATGATAAATATTATATATTAGACATAATCATAGGTCAATGCTAAACTATGTGAGGAACAAAAATGAACCAACTAGAAAGTGAGGGAATGAAAATGGCTGAACTTTTAGAGTCCACCATGCTGATTTGTTTTGGTCTGTCCTGGCCTATGAACCTTGCCAAGAATATCAAAGCAAAATCAGCAAGAAACATGAGCCTCCAGTTTATACTCCTGATTATCATCGGGTATATCGCTGGAATCTCTGCAAAAATCTATAACCACAGATTCAATTATGTACTTGTCGTTTATCTGCTGAACTTAATCGTCGTATCTGCAAATGTGGTCGTATTCTTCATCAACCGCCGCTACGACAGACAGACAAAAGAGGCAAACGCCAAACTAAGCAGACAAATTTCCGGCAATGCAGTCAATACATCCGTGGAAACGGCAGCTTTGGCGGCTCAAGAGTCCACTTCCGCACCTTTGAAACCATCGATTC